>NZ_BAAATE010000028.1:81008-121187 GCF_039533245.1 Nonomuraea recticatena
GTCCGTGCGGGCGGAGACGAAGCCGGCACAGCCCGTGCCGGTGGGCACGAAGCCGGCGCGGCCCGTGCGGAAGGACGTCAGGCCGCCGCCTGCGCCGTCGGACACGAGGCCGTCGGACACGAGGCCGTCGGACACGAGGCCGTCGGACACGAGGCCGTCGGACACGAAGTCGTCGGACACGAAGTCGTCGGACTCGCCTCCCAAGACCATCCAGATCCCGAGCCTGGCCCTGGGCGCCCGGATCATGCCGGTCGGTTTCGAGGAGGGCAGGATCGCCTCCCCGCCGCTCAGCGCGTCGCAGCGGGTGGGCTGGTTCTCCATGGGCCCCAAACCCGGCGCGACCGGCGCGGCCATCCTGGTCGGCCACTACGACAGCACCACGGGCCCCGCGGTCTTCTACCGGCTGAGCGAGCTGCGTCCAGGTCGGCTGATCTACGTGACCAGGAAGGACGGCCTGCGGCTGCGCTTCCGCGTCACCAGGAAGGCCACCTACCCGAAGGACGACTTTCCCGGCAGGGAGGTGTACGCCGACCCCGGCCGGCCGGAGCTGCGGCTGATCACCTGTAGCGGGGCGTTCGACACCAGCACCAGGCACTACGTCGACAACACGGTCGTCTACGCGACGTTGATCGGCAAGGGCTAGAGGTCCTGATTGCCGCTGATTCGACCTGCGTGGCGAAGCCAGGTATATTTCTTCCCGCAGGCGCCGCTAGCTCAGTTGGTTAGAGCAGCTGACTCTTAATCAGCGGGTCCGGGGTTCGAGTCCCTGGCGGCGCACAAACAGAAGGCTCAGGTCATGTAAATGGCCTGAGCCTTCTTTTGTTTTCGCCATTTCAGGGCGCCTCCGGCAACCGCTCCGGCTGGAAACGCGAGGTCAGGGGTGCCGGGAAGCCGCTGATCAGCAGCGCTGTCAGGGCGGGCGCTCATCCCTATAAAATCAATAGGGAATGCATGGAAGAGTCAAGGAAGGGCGAAGGTCCATGAGCGTTGCCGGCCAGGGTCCTACTGTCGTGCCCATGTCGATCGATAGGACGTTTCTCCCCACGCCGGAGCGTTCGGTGGCGGCGGTGGTGCCGGCCGTGCCCGGCGAGGGGCACTGGGCGGGAGCGCCCAGCGCGGTGGCCCATGACGGGTGGATCTACCTGGCCTACCGCCTGCGCAGGCCGGTGGGGGAGGGCAGGGGCCATGCCGTCGTGGTGGCGCGCTCGGCCGACGGCGAGCGCTTCGAGACCCTGCTGACGATCACGAAGGAGGAGGCGGACGCCGAGTCCCTGGAGCGTCCGTGGCTGATGCGCACCGCCGAGGGTCGCTGGCGGCTCTACCTCAGCTGCGCCACCCACGGCACCAAGCACTGGCGGGTGGAGGCGCTCGAAGCCGACGACCCGTCCGCCTTCGACTCCAGGCTGCGCACGACGGTGCTGCCGGGCGATCCGAAGACCGGGGTCAAGGACCCGGTGATCGTGCGCAGGGGCGGCACCTGGCACCTGTGGGCCTCCTGCCACCCCCTGGCCGACCCCGCCGAGGCCGACCAGATGGTGAGCGCCTACGCCACCAGCGGCGACGGGCTCTCCTGGACCTGGCACGGCACCGCGCTGAGCGGCCGTCCAGGGGCCTGGGACGCGCGCGGCACCCGGGTGAGCGCGGTCCGCTTCACCAGCGACGGCGTCCTGGCCTTCTACGACGGCAGGGCGAGCGCGGCGGAGAACTACGAGGAGCGCACCGGGGTCGCTGCGGGACAGGACCCGGCGGCGCTGACCCCTCTGGGCGCCGGGCCTGTCGCCTTCTCGCCCCATCACGGTGGCGGGCTTCGCTACCTCGACCTCGTCGACCTGCCGGGAGGAGGGGCGCGGCTCTACTACGAGTACACGCGGGCCGACGGCGCCCACGAACTGCGCACCGAGCTGCGAGCCGCACCGCGCCCCGCCGGCTGATCACCCTCGCGGGGGACGGCCGTTGCGCGACTGCCGCTGGCCGGGAGGGCGGGCCCCGACCAGCCCGCCCGAGCGGTCCCTCGGCCGCAGCCAGTCGCTGAAGTCCTCCCCTGTCACCTGCTGGAGAAGCTCGATGTCGGCGGCGAAGTAGGGGATCAGCCGCCGCCGCTGGTCCCAGGTGAGGGGCCGCCGTGAGACGCCCCTGCGCTGCAGCAGGTGCTCGATCGGTTCGGCCAGCGCCCGGCCCACGCCGTGGGGCAGGACCTGCGCGCACGCCCTGAGCGCGGCGGACAGCAGGCTGTGCCGCCCGCCCGGGTCGGGGGTGGGCGGTCACGTTCTCCCGCGGAGCGTGCGTGAGCAGGCCCTGCTCGACGCCGAGGAAGGCACAGATCCTGTCGAGGGTCTCAACGGGCCTGTCCACCAGGTCCCGGTACCTGAAGACCAGGACCTGCTCGCGCGGGAACAGCGTGAACAGGTGGGCGAGCTGCTCGCCGTACCGGCCGAGCCCGATGTAGTGCCAGAAGTGCGCCCATCCCGCCGAGATCCTGCGCTCCTCCGCGGCGCACGCCCGCACCACGTCGCCGATCGGCTCCAGCCCCGCCGACCACAGGTGGGTCCAGTTGGAGTGCGCCCGCTCGACCGGGTCGCGGAGGATCGCGATGAGCCGCGCCCATGGAACGGTCTCGCGCATGCGGCGCTGGGCGTCCAGGTCGTAGAGGTAGAAGGGGGTGGCCTCGCCGAGAAGGGCGCCTTCGGGCGCGTCGTCGAACAGCGCCTCGTAGTCGGCTCTGCGCCAGACGTGCTCGCAGTAGGTCTGGGCGTCTCCGGGGCCGCCGTGGGAGGGAGGCGGCCCGTCGGTGAGGAAGAACTTGGGCTCCTTGACCCGCGACAGGTGAAGTGCGGGATGCTCGCGGAGCGCGGCGTGCAGGGCAGTGGTGCCGGCCTTCGGGGCGCCGATCACCAGGAAGTGCGGCAAAGGCATCGTCCTCGTCCTTCCTACTCCCTGTCCTTTGTAATCCATGTATAGCAAGTAGGGAATATTGACTTCAGGGAAGGAGGCCCATAGGTTGGCGCCATGAGACAGCGCCTCCTGCTGACCAGGCGCCCGCACGTGGACTTCGGCCACGTCGCCGGCGCGCGGTGTCGTTGACCGCGGATCGATGTCTTCGACTTCCATCCTGCGTGTCCCTCGCGGGGGCACGCCCTTCCTCAGGAGGACCATCCCGTGATCAACGCCGTGCGGCCCAAGACCCCGATCGAGGTGACCCAGGAGGAGCGGTTCCCCGGCGACGTCCACTGGTACGACCTGCCGGACGACGACGTGGAACCCGACGAGGACGACACGCTCCCGCACGGCCCTTCCCAGGTCGTCGCCTGACACCGCCTCGCGGCCAGGCCGGGTGACCGGCACGTCGCGGACGATGCGGCGGCTTCGCCCCCCGGCCATGAGCGCGGAGGACCCGGCGCGGGCGCGCTCACGGCGCTGTGCTTGGATGGCCGCCTAGGGGCCGCGAAGGAGCGAGATGTCTGTGGAATGCCGCCAGGACGGCGCCCAGGGGACCGGCGGCCGGGTGGCGGCAGGGGGAGCGCTGTTCTCCGTCGCGGTGGCGCTCACCGCGCTGAACCTGCGACCGGCGGTGACCAGCGTCGGCCCACTGCTCGACGAGACGCGCGCCTCTCTCGGCGCGAGCGAGACGTGGGCGGGGCTGCTCACCACCGTCCCCGTCCTGTGCTTCGCGGTCGCGGGCCTGATCGCGCCGCTGCTGGCGCGCCGGGCCGGGGTGGGCGCGGCGGTCTCCATCGCGCTGGCGCTGCTGGCGGGCGGGCTCGTGCTCCGCGTGCTGGACGGCTCGCTCCTCATGATCGGGGGGACGCTGGTCGCCGCCGCCGGCATCGCCTTCGCGGGCGTGCTGATCCCCGTGGTGGTGAAGGAGTCCTTCCCTGCCCGCATCGGCTTGATGACCGGCGTCTACACCGCCGCCCTGCAACTCGGCGCCACGCTGGGGTCGGCGCTGACCCCGCCGCTCGACACCGCGCTCGGGGGGTGGCGGCCCGCGCTGGCCACGTGGGCCGCGCCGGCCGTACTGGCGCTGGTGGTGTGGACGGTCGCCGCGCGAGGGGCCGGGTTCGGGGCCGCCGCGCAGGCCGACCGGCAGGGGCGCTCGCTCCTGCGCAACCGGCTGGCCTGGATCATCACCGTGTTCTTCGGACTGCAGGCGCTGCTCGCCTTCGTGGTGATCGGCTGGCTGCCCAGGGTCCTCATGGACGTCGGAGGGGTCAGCCGCGGTGAGGCGGGCTTGCTGCTCGGCCTGCTGGCGCTCCTCGCGTTGCCGATCAGCCTGGTGGTGCCCGCGCTCGCGGCCAGGAGCGGCAGCCAGAGCGGATGGATCGTGGGCCTCGGCGGGTGCGGGCTGGCCGGTCTGCTCGGCCTGCTGCTCGCACCCTCCTTCTCGCCCCTGCTGTGGACGGTGCTGCTCGGTCTCGGGATGAGCGTCTTCTCCCTGGCCCTGACCACCATCGCGCTGCGGGCGCGCACCGGTCAGGACACCGCGAAGCTCTCCGGCATGGCGCAGGGGTTCGGATACCTGCTGGCCGCCGCGGGCCCGTTCCTGTTCGGCCTGCTGCACGATGTCACCGGTGGCTGGACGGTCCCCTTCCTCCTGCTGATCGGCGTGCTCGTGGTCCAGATCGGGGTCGGCGCCCTGGCCGGCCGCCCCCGCTACGTGTAGGGAGCGCTCCTACGCCTCCGGCCAGTGGCGCGAGGCCCCCTGCGGCAGGTGCCGGGTGAACCACTCGCGGGCCAGCGCGGAGACGGCTTCGAGCGCTCCAGGCTCCTCGAACAGGTGCCCCGCGCCCGGCACGACGGCGAGCCGGTTCTCACAGCGCAGCAGCGCCTGGGCGGCTCGGTTCAGCTCGAGCACCTGCCGGTCGTCGCCGCCCACGATCAGCAGCGTGGGCGCCTCCACCTCGGCGAGACGCGCCTCGGCCAGATCGGGCCTGCCCCCTCGGGAGACCACGGCCGCGACATCGGCGCGCGGGACGGCCGCGGCCCACAGCGCCGCCGCCGCTCCCGTGCTGGCCCCGAAGTAGCAGACGGCGACGTGCGGCAGGTACGCGCGCAGCCATTCGGTGGCCTGACCCAGCCTGCCGGCCAGCAGCGAGATGTCGAAGACGTTGGCCCTGTGGGTCTCCTCCGCCGAGGTGAGCAGGTCGAACAGCAGCGTGCCGAGCCCCGCCTTGTGCATGGCGCTGGCGACGTAGCGGTTGCGCGGGCTGGAACGGCTGCTGCCGCTGCCGTGGACGAACACGACGACCGTGCGGGCGCCGCGCGGAACGACCAGCTCACCCGGCAGCGCCTCGTCGCCCGCCTCGATCCACACCTCCTCCGACATCCCCGTGACGCACGAGAGCAGCTCGCTCACCTGCTCCTCGCCGATCTGCGTGAAGTCGGCGTACCACTGGCCGATGGAGGTGAGCGAGCGGGGGGTGAGCACGCACACGACGTCGTCGGCCTCCTGGCGCAGCCGTACGGCGGTGTCGGGAGGGCAGACGGGCGTGGCCACGACGACGCGAGCGGCGCCCTGCGCCCTGGCCACCTGGCAGGCGGCCCTGATCGTCGCGCCCGTGGCGATGCCGTCGTCGACCACGATGGCGGTCCTGCCGGTCAGGTCGACCTTGGGCCGCCCCCTGCGGATGTGCGCGGAGCGTCGCTCGAGCTCGGCCCGCTCCCTGCTCTCCACTGTCGCCATGTCCTCAGGCCGGAGGGCGGCGCCCTTGATGATGTCGTGGTTCAGAACGCGCACGCCGTCCTCGCCGATCGCGCCGAACGCCAGCTCGGGCCTGATGGGCACGCCGAGCTTGCGCACCAGGATGACGTCGAGCGGCGCCCCGATGGCGTCGGCCACCTCGAAGGCGACAGGGACGCCGCCGCGGGGAAGACCGAGGACGACGACGTCCTCACCGGCCAGCGGACGCAGTTTCTCAGCGAGGCGCCGTCCCGCTTCGCTGCGATCGGCGAACATCGGCGTGCTAATTGTTCGCGGGAGCTGCGCTGATGTCGGCGAGGACGGAGCGGGAGTCCCGCTCGAGGGCCAGGTCGCCCAGCGACACCACGCCCACGGGCCTGCCGTCCTCCAGCACGGGGATGCGCCGGATCGCCTTGCTGCGCATGAGCTCCACGGCCTGCTCGGCGTCGTCCTGCGGCGTGACGCAGCTCAGCCCCTCCCTGCTGCACACCTCGCCGAGCGAGGTCCGTCCCGGGTCGCTGCCCTCCGCGATCGCGCGGATGACGATGTCCCTGTCGGTGACGATGCCGAGAAGCCGGTCGTCGTCCACGACGAGCACGTCCCCGATGTGGTGATCACGCATCTGCTTCGCCGCCTCCGCCAGCGTCGCCCCCGACGGCAGAGACACCGGCGCCGGTGTCATGATCTCGCGTACCTTCTGCATCATGGGATGCCTCCCCGTCTCGCGCCCGCGTCCGGGCGTGATGCGGTCGGTTCAGCTGGGCGTGGTGGCCGCGTTCTGGGCGACGTCCATGTTGGCCGTTCCGAGCAGCTGGTAGGTCAGGTCCTGCAGGGCCCGGCCGGCGGCCAGCTCGTCCCCGATGTCGGGGGCGGGCGGGTCGTTGGGATTGCGGTGGGCCTCCCCGTAGCCGGCCAGCCGTCCGCCGGACAGAGTGGCGTGGGCCTTGGTGAGATCGCCCTCTTCGGTGATGTCGATCTGCACGACCCAACGTTTGTCGTTCATGGGTGCGCCTCCTTCTCCTGAGGGGCATCCCTTACCCTCGATGTGGCGCTCATCACAGTACGGAAGGTCCGGGTACGGCAGGTTACGGTCGTTTTCCGGTTCACGCCGAGGGCAGACGTCTCCAGAGGAGTGCCCTGAGGCAGGTGAGCGAACATGCGAGGCCCTGTCATAGCGGGAACCGACGGGTCGCTGGCCGCCCTGCGAGCGGTCGAATGGGCCGCGGAGGAGGCGGTCTTCCGGCGGGCGCCGCTGGTCATCGCGCACGCCATTCCACGCTGGGCCGTCGACATCCCGGTCAACCAGTCGCCCGAGGACGACGAGCGCGCGCGGATCATGCTGGCGGAGGCGGTCTCCATGTCGTGGGCGCGACGCGACGGCCTGGAGGTGACCACCGAGATCCTGGACGGCAGGCCGGAGGAGGCGCTCGCCGAACGCGCGGCCGACGCCCAGCTCCTCGTGGTGGGCAGCAGGGGCGGCGGTGAGTTCGCCTCCCTGCTCATGGGCTCCACGAGCCGCGCGCTGACGGCCCGGCCGCCGTGCCCGACCGTCGTGGTCCGCGAGAGCTCGGCCCACGGCGAGGTCGTGGTCGAGATCACCGGCGCGCACGGGCAGGACCCGGTCCTGGCCTTCGCCTTCGAGGAGGCCGCCCTCCGCGAGGCTCCCCTGAGAGCCGTGCATCCCTGGTCCCACCCGAAGCGGCGCCGGCACGAAGACGACCTGCCCGAGGAGCGCCGCCTGCTGACCGACGTCCTCGCGGGGTGGCGGGGCGCCTTCCCCGACGTGGCGGTGGTCCAGGACCTCCCACACGACCGCCATCGCGAGAGGCTGCTCGTCGAGGCGTCCGAGCGGGCCGCCATGGTGGTGGTCGGGGCGCACGGCTGGCCCGTCGGGCTGAGCACGCCCGCCTCACACACGCTGCTGCGCCGCGCCCACTGCCCCGTCGCGGTGGTCGCCCGCTGACGACCTCTGGCGGGGTCTCAAAGGGCGGCCGGTTTCGCGGCGTACGCGCGATCGTGCGAAGCTGTCTTTGTCCCCAAGACCAGGAGGTCCTGATGGCTGAAACACCAGCGGAACCCGAGCCCACCGAGGCCCCCGAGGAGGAGCTGAAGCGGAAGTTCCGCGAGGCGCTGGAGCGCAAGAACAACCAGCACGCCGACTCGGTCGAAGGCGGCAGGGGGAAGGATCCGTCGAAGATCCATGGCGCGCACGGTCCCGCTTCCAACAAGCGGACCTTCCGTCGTAAGAGCGGCGGCTGACGCCTGGTCTCCAGAGGAGGGTACGGCCTGCCGTACCCTCCTCGGATCTTGTCTGGAGCCGCGAGGGCCGATCGCTGGCCTCGCGGGCAGGCTTGCCACTCTGGCGTAGTTTTCCGCCCCTCCAGTTATAGATATCCATAACCGGCGACATTCCCGACCAACGCTGGAACGTCGGCCCCTCCGGCCCCCTCCTACGCTGTCCCGATCAGCACGACGGCGAGGGAGGTCCCGTGCTCGGACTCGACGACTGCCTGGCCGAGGTCATGGCCATTCCAGGCGCGCTCGACGCGATGGTGGTCGACCACGCCAGCGGCATGGCGGTGGCCGCGACAGGCGCCGACGGCGACGTCGACGCCGCGCGTTCGGCGGCGGCCATCAGCGAGACCCTGCGCGTCACGATGGACGGCCTGGCACAGTCGGCGCCCGGTGGAACGGTCCGGGTCGACGACATGCTCGTCACCACGGACAAGGGCCACCACCTGCTGCGTCCCCTGGAGACGCCGTTCGAGAGCCCGCTGGTCATCTATGTGCGGCTCGACAGGGACAGGGCCAACCTCGCCCTGGCCCGCTTCCGCCTGCAGGCCATCTCCCGTCAGTTGACGATGTGACATGCCTGCGCTGGACATGCTGCTCGCGGGACTGGCCAGAGAGCGGTCGACGGGCGCCCTGCGCGTCGGGCGCTCCGGCACGATCTTCCTGGACGCCGGCAGGGTCGCCTATATGGAGTGCGCCGACACGCCTGGCGCCGAGGACGTCCTCGCCGCCAGCGGCAGGGTCTCCGAGCAGACGCTCGGGGCGGCCAGGCGGGAGGGCGCGGGGAGCAGGCTGGTCGAGGACGCGCGCTCACCAGGGGCGAGCTGCAGCACTGCGTGCTCGGGGCGGTGCTGGACGCCGCCTTCTTCCTGCTCCAGGTCACCGGCTCCAGGCCGAAGTTCAGGCCGGGCGAGCGGCACTGGCTGGGCGGCCAGTGGTTCTTCGAGGTCGAGGCGATCGTCCGCGAGTGCGCCCGCAGGGCCGCGCAGCTGACGGCGATCTGGCCCTCGGCCGAGTTGGACACCGCCCCGGTCTCGCCGGTCAGGCGGCTGCCTGGGCACCGGGTGGTGCTCAGCGACCTGCAGTGGGAGATCCTCATCCACGCCGACAGGGAGGCGACCCCCCTCGAACTGGCCAGACGGCTGGGCAGACCGGGCTACTCGACGCTGCTCGCGGTGCGCAGGCTGGCCGCCGCGGGACTGCTGCACCGTCCCGCCGCCACGGCGCTGCCCCTGCGCGGCGGCCGCCGGGACCACGAGCCGAGGCCGCCGCACGACCCCGACGCTCCCGCGCTGCCTCTCGGGCCGGCGGTGAACGGCGACCCGACCGACCTGAACCTGCTGATCCGGCTGAAGAAGGCGCTGGAGGAGCTGTCGTGAGGTTCCCCTCACTCAGAAGGAGACCACCGGTGGAGCTGCGAGAAGAGGTGCTGAGAGAGATGGTCCTCCTCAGGGAGCGCACCCCCGACATCAGCGGGAGCGTCGCCTGCACGGTCGACGGGCTGCCCGTCGCCTGCGATCTGAACGCGGACAACGCCGAGCAGACCGCGGCGCTCTCCGCCGCCCTGCTCGCGCTGAGCGCGCGCATGGCCGCCATGGCGGGCAAGGGCGCGCTGGAGGAGACGCTCATCTCCGGTACGGCCGGCTTCGCCGCCTTCTATGCGGCGGGCCCCACGATCGTCCTCACAGTCCTGGCCGAGCCCGGAACCAACCTGGGGCTGCTGCGGCTGGAGGGCCGCAAGACGGCGGCGAGCGTGGCCGCCATCGCATCACGCAAGCGGTGACTCACACCCCCGACGGAGGAAAGCATGGCGAGCATGGACGTCTCCCTCAAGGAGATGATGGCGATCGACGGCGCCCTCGGCGCCGTGGTGGTCGACTACGGCAGCGGCATGGCGCTGGGCGCGCTGGGCGGCTCCAAGGACCTGGACCTGCAGGTGGCGGCCGCGGGCAACACCGAGGTGGTCAAGGCCAAGCTGCGCACCATGGAGTCGCTTGGCCTCAAGGACACCATCGAGGACATCCTGATCTCCCTGACCGGGCAGTACCACATCATCAGGCCGATGACCGGCAGGGGCGGGAAGGGACTGTTCCTTTACCTCGCGCTGGACCGCGGGAGGGCCAACCTGGCGATGGCCCGTCACCAGATGCGCGCCATCGAGGAGAAGCTCGAGGTGTGACCCGCGCCTCCCCGTGCCCGCCCTCCGGCGGGCAGGGGGAGGGCTCACAGGCCCTGATTCGTCAGGGAATTTCATGATTTTCTTGGCTAGATCGCATTAATGATCAGAGCGCGCGTATTCCTCTGTTTTTCAGGGGTTTCGGGTGACGCCAACCCGGTTGAATCGTGACGATAAAGGGTAGATCTTCTGCCCGATTCATGGGTTTGCTTTTGCCTTTGGGGTGTTTTGCCCCTAGAGTCCATTGCGTTACCAGCTGGTGACCTTGCCCTTCATCAGGAAGGCAGGCCGGCTGGCGCCGAATCCCGCAGTGCGGGAACCGGGGACCCATCTCATTGGGGTGAATCCGGCCCACGGGCCGGTAGGGCATCTCCACGCCCGAACCCGTCAGCTAACCCGGTAGGCGAGATGGAGAGGACCGAACCCCCATGCACTACCGCCACGCCCCTGTAGCGATGATACCCGCCGCCTGCTGAGCGGCCCCTTTACTTCCCCCTTCCTTCCTCCGCGCTCCGCGTAGCGTCCGTTCGGCCTGTGCCCGGCTACGCCTTTCGCTGATCTCACTTTGAGCGCGGCATTCCCATTGCCTCAAACAAAGGACTTTCATGACCGCCCGCTTCGGCATGCGCGTTTCCGCTCTGCTCGTCACCACCGCCATCACCGTCGGCGCCGGCGCCGCCACCGCTTTCGCCGAGCCCACCGCCCCCGACATCAGCCAGGCCACCGAGCAGCGGACCCTCCTCAAGGGATCCACCACCGCCTCCTACTACTGGGACGACGCCTCCGGCCGCGCCGGTGACACCGGCCTGCCTGCCAGCGGCATCTCGATGCGCAAGGGCCTGGCCGCCAGCCCGAGCTGGCCCCTCATGACCGAGGGCTACGTCGTCTACAAGGGCAAGAAGGCCCCCTTCTTCGTCGGTGACCGCGGTCCCGGCGCCCCCTCGAACAACGGCATCATGCTCGACCTCGACGCCAAGACCTTCGCCGACCTGACCGGCGGCACCTTCAACTCCAGCACGCTGGGCGTGGACGGCAACGGCGGACAGGGCCACATCAAGGTCCAGTACGTCATCACCAAGTGGGGCAACGGCGTGGGCAAGAAGAACCACCCCGTCGCCTTCTCCACCGGCGCGTGGGGCCGCAAGGACACCAACCCGGCCAAGCCTCCGGTGGACGTCCTCGCCGTCGCGGCCAAGAAGAAGGCCGCCGAGGAGAAGAAGGCCGAGGCCGCGAAGGTGGCCGCGCTGAAGGAGAAGGCCGAGCAGGTCGAGGAGCCCAAGGAGGCCGGCAAGGCCGCGGCCATCGCGCCCGCCTCGCTGAACACCGACGCCACCGCTGCGACCACCGCCGCCGAGACCACGTCCGACACCTCCCGCACCGGCACCGCGCTCGCCCTCGTCGGCGGCCTCGCGGTCGTGGGCGGAGTCGGCTACCTGGGCCGCGGCCGGATCCGCAGGGCCGTCCGCCGCTAGGACGGCCTTGCCGTCATGCGGAACAGAATGTCATTCTGTTCCGCATGACGCTCATGGCGAAGAGCAACGGCATCGAGATCGCCTACGACAGCTTCGGCACCCCCGGTGACCGACCGCTCCTGCTGATCATGGGGCTGGGCTCGCAGCTCGTTCACTGGGACGAGGAGTTCTGCGAGCTCCTCGCCGCGAGGGGCCACCACGTCGTCCGTTACGACAACCGCGACGTGGGGCTCTCCACCCATCTCACCGAGGCGGGAGTGCCCGAGCTCGTCCCCAGTGCGGCCGCGCCCTACCTGCTGAGTGACATGGCAGACGACGCGGCCGGTCTCATGGACGCGCTCGGCTGGCCTGCCGCCCACGTGCTGGGCGTCTCCATGGGCGGCATGATCGCCCAGGCGCTCGCCATCGGCCATCCCGACCGGGTGCTCTCGCTCACCTCGATCATGTCCACGCCCGGGCCCGACGTGGGACCGCCCACCCCCGAGGCGATGGCCGCGCTGTTCTCACCGCCCGCTCCCGACAGGCAGACCGCCGTCGAGCGGGCGCTCGAGGTCTGGGCGGTGATCGGCTCACCCGGCTACGAGATGGACCGCGAGCGCATCGCGAAGGTCGCGGGCCTGGCCTACGACCGCGCCTACGACCCCGCGGGGACCGCCCGCCAGCTCGCCGCGATCCTCGCCTCCGGTGACCGTACCGAGGGGCTGGGCGGGCTCACGATGCCCGCACTGGTGATCCACGGCGAGGCCGACCCGCTGGTGCAGATCGCGGGCGGCAGGGCCACCGCGGCCGCCATCCCCGGCGCCACGCTGCTCACCTACCCCGGCATGGGCCACGACCTGCCCCGCCCGCTGTGGGAGGAGATCATGGACGCGGTCACAGCTGTTCAAGGCCGGCCTTCAGCCGCAACAGCAGGCTGAGCTCGGCGGGCTCGTGGCGCACGTCGGTGCCTGGCGGCTTGGCCGAGCGCCTCGGCAGGGCGGGCGCGCGCCTCGGCTTGACCAGAAGGTCGGCCGCCGCCAGCTCCCTCACCGCCAGCAGGACGGTGAAGGCCGTCCTGTCGAGCCTTCTGGCCAGTTCGAGCGGGGTGGCGGCGCCGTCGGCGTGCACGAGCACCTCCCACTGGCGGTCGGTCAGCGAGACCCGCTCGCCCGGCAGCCGTGGGACGGGGACCACGGGCGCGGCGTCGAGCTCGTCCGAAGGCCAGACCTGGTCGAGCTCCGCTGTCCTGCGCCCGCACTCCTCGATCAGTTCGCCGACCTCGAAGTGCCAGTGGGGGCCCAGCCAGTGGCGCTCGCTCGGGCGGAACTTCGGCCGCGCGTGGTCGAGCCCGAACAGCAGCAGGGCCGAGTCGAGCACGGTCCTGCGCAGGGCTTCGGCCAGCTCCTCGCGGGTCAGCAGGCCCTCGCTGAACAGCGGCTCGCCGCCCTCGCGCCTGGCCACGGCGCGCTCCATGTCGGCGGTGCTCACCCTGCCGCCACTGGTCAGGAGCTCCTCGACGCCCGGCGTCTCGGCGCTCTCCATGTAGGTCACCTTGCCTTCGAGCAGGTAGACCACCCCGGATCTGCCCACGCGCAGGGCACCCGACGAGCAGACCCCCGCCAGCCCGGTGAGGAGGCTCTCCAGCGGACGCACCGAGCCAGGCTATGAAGGCTTCGGCCGCGCCGGAAGAGGGGGGTAGAGGATATGTTCCTCTCGGGAGGGGAAAAGGCTCACCGTATAGAAAAGATCACTGTGCGTGATCGATGGCCTCGCGGCTCCCCACGATGCGCCCGACGTTCTGCTCGGCCCAGCGCGTGACGGCGGCGACAGGCTCGTGCAGCGAGCGTCCGAGCTCGCTGAGGGTGTACTCCACCCTGGGTGGCACCTCGGCGAAGACCTTCCTGGTCAGCAATCCGTCGTACTCCATGGCGCGCAGCGTCTGGGTCAGCACCTTCGGGGTGACGCCGCCGACGCGCCTGCGCAGCTCGGTGAAGCGCATCGGTCCTTCGGCCAGGCTCAGCAGCACCAGCACCGACCATTTGTCGCCGATGCGGTCGAGAACCAACCTTGTCGGGCAGTTCGGGTCGAAAGCATCGCCAGTATCCATAAGGTACCTATAGCACGGTGAAGTAATCGGTATCAAACGGATACCATCGAGGTCATGAAGATCCTACTTTTCGGCGCCACCGGCATGATCGGTCAGCGCATCGCGGCGGAGCTGGGCAATCGCGGTCACCAGGTCACAGGAATGAGCAGGTCGGGCCCGGTCAAGGGTGACGTGGCGCAGGCGGGCGAGCTCGCCAGGGGCTACGACGTGGTGGTCTCCGCCATCGCCCCGCCGCGCGACGGCTCCGAGCCCGAGGCGCCCTTCCTGGCCGCGAACAGGGCCCTCATCGACGGCGTCCGCGCGGCGGGCGTGAGGCGGCTGCTCACGGTGGGCGGCGCGGGCGGCCTCGAGGTCGCGCCGGGCGTCAGCCTCGTCGACACGCCCGGCTTCCCCGAGATCTACAAAAAGGAGTCCCTCGCGGCGCGGGCCGTCTACGAGCAGCTCTACCGGAAGGTCGAGGACCTCGACTGGACCTACGTCGCCCCCGCCGCGGAGATCGCCCCCGGCGACCGGACGGGCGTCTTCCGCCTGGGCGGCGACCAGCTGCTCACCGACGCGGACGGCAGGAGCTTCATCACCGCCGAGGACTTCGCGGTGGCCGTCGCCGACGAGGTGGAGAGCGGCGAGCACCCGCGGCGCAGGATCACCGTCGCCTACTGATCCTCTTCGGGAAGGAGCGCCTTCTCGTCGGGCTTGTGGACCAGCACGGTGTCCACGTACGACTTCACCGCGGCGGGCAGGCCCACGTCGCCGCCCGCCGTCTCCGAGAGGTACCAGCGGTGGTCGAGCACCTCGTGGAAGAGCTGCGCCGGCTCCAGCTTGCGGCGCAGCTCCTCCGGGATGGCCTCTATCGTCGGCTGGAAGACCTCGGCCAGCCACCTGTGCGCCACGATCGCCTCGTCCTCGTGCCGCAGGCCCCTGGCCACGCGGAAGCCGTCGAGGTCGTTCAGCAGCCGCCGCGCCTGGTTCTCCTCGGTGTCGAGACCGGTCAGGCGCAGCAGGCGGCGCTGGTGGTGGCCGGCGTCGACGACCTTGGGGCGCACGATGAGCCGTCCCGTGCCGACCTTGCGCCGCACCATCATCTCGGCCACGTCGAAGCCGAGGAGGTTGAGGCGGCGGATGCGGTTCTCCACCTTGTGCCAGTCGACCTCCTCGATGATCTCGTCCTGCGTGATCTCCTCCCACAGCCGGTGGTAGCGGGAGGTGATCTGCTCGGCGGTGTCGAGCGGGTCGATCGAGGGGTGCAGCAGCCCGCCTGCCTCGAGGTCGAGCATCTCGCCGAACAGGTTCATGTAGGCGATCTCGATGTCGTGCAGGCGCTGGCCCTCGCTGATCATCGGGTGCATGTCGCCGGTCTCGGCGTCGACGAGGTAGGCGGCGAAGGCCCCCGCGTCCCTGCGGAACAGCGTGTTGGACAGCGAGCAGTCGCCCCAGAAGAAGCCGTTGAGGTGCAGCCGGACCAGCAGCACGGCAAGCGCGTCGAGCAGGCGGGTGAGAGTGTCGGGGCGCAGGGTGCCCGACATGACGGCCCTGTAAGGGAGCGAGAACTGCAGGTGCCTGGTGATGAGCGCGGAGTCGAGCCCCTCGTCCCTGCCCGTCACGTACGCCACGGGCTCGACCGCGGGCGCGTCCAGCCTGGCCAGGTCCCACAGCAGCCGGTACTCCCTCTTGGCGTACCGCTCGCTGATCTCCTTGATCGCGTAGACCTTCCCGCCGAGCCTGGCGAAGCGCACCACGTGGCGGGAGATACCGCGTGGCAGGTCCACAAGGTGGCGGGCGGGCCACTCTTCCAGGGGGAGCTCCCAGGGGAGGCAGATGAGGTCGGGGTCGCCGAGCGCACCGGTGATCTGAAGCGGCATTTCATCAGGATATGGTGCGGAAGGTGGACGAGTTTCTGACCTGGTACTTCACCCGTAACCCCATCTCCGCGACACTGCTGGGCGCCGAAGGCTACGACCGCACGCTCGGCGACTTCACCGAGGACGGCCTGCTGAACTACGAGCGCGAGCAGGCGGGGTGGCTGGAAAGGCTCGCGACGTGGGAGACCCCCACCGTCGACGACGAGATCGACCGTGACCTGGCCGTCTCCCAGCTGCGCGGCGACCTGGCGCTGGCCGCGTGGCCGTGGTGGCGCAGGGATCCCAGCGCCTACCTGGCCGGCGTCTTCGCCTCCCTGTTCGTGCCGTTCCAGCGGGCGCTCAAGCCGGAGTCCGAGCTGGTCGAGGCGGCGATCGCGCAGCTCGGCGAGGTGCCGGACGTGCTCGCGGCCTGCCGCGTCAACCTCGAGCCCGAGCTGGCGGCCGACCTGCAGGTGCAGCGCGCCCTCGGCCAGGCCCGCACCGCGAGGGGGCTGCTGACGCAGACCATCCCCTCGATGATCGACGACGCCGTCCTGAGCTCCAGGTTCGCCGTGGCGGCCGAGCCCGCCGCCCGCGCCTTCGACGGCTTCGTGACCTTCCTCGAGGGCTTCGAGGCCCGCGGCAGCTGGCGGATGGGGGAGAAGCTCTACACCACGCTGCTGACCGAGCGGGAGCTGCTCGGGTACGGCGCGGCGGGCCTGCACGAGCGAGGCAGGCAGCAAGTGGCGCTGCTCGACGCCGAGATGCGCGAGGCGGCCCGCAGGCTCGACGGCTCTGACGACTGGCGCGCGGCGGTGGCCGTCCTCGCCGACAACCACCCGCCGACCCTGGAGGCGATGCGCGCCGAGTACGAGGCGGAGACGCAGCGCGCCCGCGAGTTCGTCCGCGAGCGCGACCTGGTCACCTTCCCCGAGGGCGAGGAGTGCCTGGTGCTGCCCTCGGCCGCCTACAACAGGCCGATCCTGTCCGTCGCGCACTACATCTCGCCGCCCCCGCTGACCAGCTCGCGGCGCGGCTACTTCTTCGTGCCCTACACCCCCGACGGCTTCACCGACGAGCAGGTACGGCAGCGCCTGCGCACCAACAGCCGCTTCCAGATGCCGGCGATCTCCGTCCACGAGGCCTACCCCGGCCACCACTGGCACCTGGCGCACAAGGCGGGCAACCCCAGGACGATCCGCAAGGTGTTCAGCACGCCGTACTTCAACGAGGGCTGGGGCCTCTACGTCGAGAAGATGATCAACGAGCAGGGCTACTTCGACACCCCGGCCACCGAGCTGGGCTACCTGGACGCCCGCATCTTCCGCGCCGCCCGCATGGTGGTCGACACCGCGCTGCACTGCGAGGAGATGTCCATCGAGGACGCCGAGGCGTACATGCTGGCCAACTCCTCGCTGTCGCCCGAGACCGCCAAGGGCGAGGTCAACCGCTACTGCGCGTGGCCCACCCAGGCTCCCTCCTACCTGACAGGCGCGATCGAGATCGAGCGGATCGGCAAGGCGTTCAGCGGGTCGCTCAAGGAGTTCCACGACAGGATCGCGGGCTCGGGCAGCCTGCCGCTCGGCCTGGCCGAGAAGGCCGCGCTCAGCGCCTAGCGCGAGAAGCCCGCGCTCAGCGCCTGGAGAAGGCCGCGCTCAGCGCCTGGGAAAGACGGGCGGGTTCGCCGCCCGCTCGACGACGGCGGCCAGCTGTTCGTCGGTGAGCACCACCGGCTTGCCGACGGACAGCCCCCGCACGTAGACCTCGCACAGCCACTCGAGCAGCCGGGTGGCCTCGAAGGCCTGCTCCAGCGTGGCGCCGATGGTCACCCCTCCGTGGTTGGCCATCAGCGCCGCCTGCTTGCCCTCCATCGCCGTCCTGATGTTGGCGGCCAGCTCGGGCGTGCCGTAGGTGGCGTACTCGGCGACCTTCACCACGCCGCCGAGCAGCAGGGCGTTGTAGTGGACGGGTGGCAGCTCGGTCATCGTGGTCGCCACCACCGTGCCGAAGACGGCGTGCGTGTGCACGACGGCCTGCGCGGTGGTGCTCCCGTAGATCGCCAGGTGCATCGGGGTCTCCGAGGAGGGCTGCAGCTCGCCCTCGACCAGGTAGCCCTCGACGTCGACGACCGGGCACATCTCGGGGGTCAGCCGGTCGAGCGCGACGCCCGAGGGCGTGACGGCCACCAGGTCGCCGTGGCGCGCGCTCAGGTTCCCCGAGGAGCCGAGCACCAGTCCAAGCTCGACGGCGCGCCCGCCGTACTCGCAGAGCTGCTGCCTGAGCTGGTCGATGGCGGTCACAGTGCCTCCAGGGTCGTGGTCATGATGCGCTCCAGCTCTGCCCTGCCCAGCCGGCCAGGGTAGAGCAGCGAGCGCAGGCTCAGGCCGTCCACGAGGGCCAGCAGCCGTTCGGTCAGGTCGTCGAGGCCCTCGTCCGCGCGGATCTCCCCGGCCGCGCGCGCCTCCTCCAGCAGGCGCCGTACGGCGGCGCGCAGCTCGGCCGCCTCCGCCCTCTGCACCTCGGCCAGCCGCTCCACGGCGAGACTCCTGCTCCAGAAGCTGATCTCCAGCCGGGTCTCCTGCGCCCGCTCCTCGTCGAGCGGCAGGTTGTCCATCAGCACCTCGCGCAGCGCCGCCAGCCCGCGCGCGTCGCCCACCCGCTCGGTGATGCGCGCGCGGATGCGGTGATGGGAGTCGCGCAGCGCGGACAGAAGGATCTCGTCCTTGTCGGCGAAGTAGTGGGCCAGCACTCCGTTGGAGTAGCCCGCCTCCTTGGCGATCGCGCGGGAGGTGGCGGCGTCGATGCCGTCGCGCACGATGACGGCGGTCGCGGCGGACAGCACCTCGCGGCGGCGCTCGTCGTGGTCAACGATCTTCGGCATGGTTCCAGCATATTGACTTTTTATTCGGACGTCTGTCTACTACCGGCCATGAGCGTGGTGACCGTAGGCGTGCACATCGTGGACATCCTCACCCGGCCCGTCGAGACGATCCCGGCGGGGCAGGACACGGTCCTGGTCGACCAGATCCGTCTCACGGCGGCGGGAGCGGCCGCGGGGACCGCCGTCGACCTGGTGAAGCTGGGCAACAAGGTGACGTCCATGGGCGCGATCGGCGACGACGAGCTCGGCGACTTCCTGTTGATGATCATGTCCAGGCACGGCGTGGACGTGTCGCTGCTGGCCCGCCGCACGGGCGAGCAGACCGCCGCCTCCATCCTGCCGATCAGGCCGGACGGCGGCAGGCCCAGCTTCCACGTGCCGGGCGCGAACCTGAGCGTGAGCCTGGCCGACCTCGACGTCGAGGTGCTGCGCGGCGCGAGGGCCGTCCACCTGGGCGGCATGGACGTCACCTTCGGCCTGGGCGAGCCCGCCTTCTTCGACGTCCTCGACTCCCTCAGGGAGCGCGGCACGATCGTCACCATGGACCTGCTGTCCGAGATGCCGGACCTGCTGGCCATGGCGAGGTCGTTCCTGCCGCACGTGGATCACGTGCTGCCCAACGCCGCGCAGGCGCTGGCCATGACGGGCGCGGACACCGTGGAGGAGGCCGCGGCCGCGCTCCTGGCCGACGGCGTCTCGGGGGTGCTGGTCACGCTCGGCGAGGAGGGCAGCCTCGTGGTCACCGCCGAGGGCTCGACCCGCGTCCCCGCACTGGAGGTGGAGGTCAACGACACCACCGGCTGCGGCGACGCCTACTGCGCGGGCTTCCTCACCGGGCTGCTGCGCGGACACGACGTCGTCACCGCCGCCCGGTGGGGCACCGCGGCCGCGGCCCGCGTGGCCACCGGGCTCGGCTCGGACGCAGGCGATCTGGAAGGGATCTTCGATGAAGGACGCTGAGCTGCGCGAGCGCGCGCGGCAGGTCATCCCCGGCGGCATGTACGGTCACCTCAACGCCGCCATCTTCGCCCCCGGCTACCCCCAGTTCTTCGCCAGGGGCGAGGGCTGCAGGCAGTGGGACGTGGACGGCCGCGAGTACATCGACTTCATGTGCTCGTGGGGCCCCGTCGTGCTCGGCCACCGCCACCCCGTGGTCGAGGAGGCCGCCGCCCGCCAGCTCGCCGAGGGCGACTGCCTCAACGGTCCTGGCCCGGTCATGGTGGAGCTGGCCGAGCTGCTCGTGGACACGATCCCGAGCGCCGACTGGGCGATGTTCTCCAAGAACGGCACCGACGCCACCACCCAGGCGCTCATGGTGGCGCGCGCCGCGACCGGCCGTACGAAGGTGCTCATGGCCCACGGCGCCTACCACGGCGCCGATCCCTGGTGCACGCCCTCGACCGCGGGCACCACCCCCAACGAGCGCGCCGACCTCGTCGAGTTCGCCTACAACTCCCTGGAGTCCCTGGAGGCCGCCGCCGCCACCGTCGAGGGCGACGTGGCCGCGATCATCGTCACCCCCTTCAAGCACGACTCCTTCGAGGACCAGGAGCTCGTCGAGCCCGCCTTCGCGCGCGGCGCCCGCGCCCTCGCCGACCGCCTCGGCGCCGCGCTCGTCATCGACGACGTGCGCGCCGGCTTCCGCATCGACCTGCGTGGCTCATGGGAGCAGTACGGCGTGCGCCCCGACCTGACTGCGTGGTCGAAGGCCATGGCCAACGGCTACCCCATCGCCGCGGTCACCGGCGTCGACGCGCTTCGCGGCCCCGCCCAGACGCTCTACTCCACCGGATCGTTCTGGTTCAGCGCGGTCGCGATGGCCGCCGCGAAGGCGACCATCGAGACGCTGCGCGACACCGACGGCATCGCGACGATGTTCCGCTCGGGAACCAGGCTGCGCGAGGGCCTGTACGCCCAGGCCAAGGCGCACGGTTTCACGGTCAACCAGACGGGCCCCGTGACCATCCCCTGGCTGAGCTTCGACGGCGATGCCGACCTGTCGACCGCGATGTACTGGAGCGACGCCTGCCTGAGGAACGGCGTCTACATCCACCCCTGGCACAACTGGTTCCTGTCGGCCGCCCACACCGAGGACGACGTCGCTCGCGCCCTCGAAGGCACCGACAGGGCCTTCGCCGAGACACGGGCGCACCTGGGGTCCTAGGCGTCGGCGATCTTCGACGACTCCGACGCCGCCCAGGTGAAGATGCCCTTGGACATCAGCGACATCTCGCCGGCCGCGCGCGTGCCGAAGACCTCGGCCCGCACGCGGTGCACCCCGGCGTCGCCGGGCGCGGCCAGCGCGGCCATCTCGGCCAGGTGGCCCGCCAGGCGCTCGTCGCCCTCGCCCAGCGCCTTCAGCGCCGCGTCGGCCAGCACGGCGGGGCCTCCGGCCAGCTCGGCCACCGCCCTGGCGAGCACGGCGTCGGGCGCCGGCTTGAGGCGAGCGGGGTTGCCGTCGTACCAGCCGCCGTACAGCCGCCAGATGTTGCGCACGACGAACTCGGGCTCGTCGTAGCGGGCCCGCAGATACGGCCGGTCGGCGTAGCGGTCGAGCGGCCTGACGGTGTGCACGATCTCGTCCAGGCGGGCGCCCGCGTTGAGCAGGTCCAGCGTCTGGGTGACCAGATGCTCCAGCCACTCGGCGGTCTCCAGCAGCGCCTGCCTGACGCGGTCGGCGCCGAAGACGGGCGCCCCGTGGCTGGGCAGCATGATCTCGGCGTCCAGCGAGGCCATCCTGCGAAGCGCGTACACCCACTCGCGGGGATAGCGCTGCACCTTCTGCGGGTTGCCGCAGTTGGGCGTCACCCAGATGAACAGGTCGCCGGGAAGCAGCAGCCGGTGCTCGGGGACGTGGCCCACCGTCGCGTCGTCTGTCTCGCCCTTGGCGTGGAACAGCTCGAAGGTCAGGCCGCCCCTGCGCACGGTGAGGGAGTCGCGGTAGGTCACGTCGGGGTAGCGGTAGTCGCTCGGCCAGCGCAGGTTCGGCGCCTGGAACTGGCGCTGGTTGATGACCGCGTTGTATCCGTTGGTGAGGATGTAGCGGTCGAAGCGGGCGCCCACCGCCTCGTGGGCGTAGACCGTGGCCCTGCGGCCCTCCTGCTCGAAGGGGCCGAGGCCGTACACATGGTCGAAGTGGCCGTGGGAGAAGAAGGCCGTCGTCAGCGGCGCGCCGCTCCACGCGCGGACGTCCTGGTGCATCCGGGCGGCGGAGAATCCGCTGCTGGTGTCGAAGAGCACGAGCTCGCCCTCGGTCTCGAAGGCGATCACGTTGCCGAACCCGGGCCACCAGCCGAGACCGTCGGCGATCTGCTGGACGCCCTTGCCGTCCATGCCGTTGTCGACGATGCTGTCAGCCTCTTCGCCACGCCAGACGCGGTCCGCGTACTCCTCAATCATGGAATCAGCCTCACAGCAGAAGAAGGTTCTGGGCAAGGGTCACGGTGTGACATCTCAAGGTCACAGCTGCGTCTCGAGGTCTTGACCCAGGTCGGGAGCCCTCCGTACCTTCAGGCAAACGTTTAGGAAACTTTCCTAATTGATCCCTTCATGAGGAGAGCCCCCCATGACCCACCCGGGAGAGATCACCAGGCGTCAGCTGCTGCGCCGGATCGGCATGACCGCTCTCGTCGCCGGCCCCGGCGCGGGCCTCCTCAGTGCCTGCGCCACCGGCGGCGGTCCTGAGCCCGTGGCCTCGGCCAGCGCCGGCGCGTCGGCCTCCGGCCTCGTCTCGGCCGCCAACCCGCTCGGCGTCGACGCCAAGAAGCCGCTCGAGGTGGTCATCTTCAGCGGCGGCCTCGGCGACGCCTACGCCACGGGCGTCCACCAGCCGCTCTACACCAAGGCCCACGCGGGCGTGCAGATCAAGCACGTCGGCACCCAGAACATCGGCACCCAGCTCCGCCCCCGCTTCCTCAGCGGCGACGTGCCCGACGTCGTCAACAACTCCGGCCCCGAGGCGCTCGACCTGGCCGCCCTGGCCGCCGAGGGCCACCTCGCCGACCTCACCCCGCTGTGGGACGCCCCCTCCGTCGACGACCCCGGCAAGAAGGTCCGCGACACCGTCACCCCCGCCGCCCTCGAGAACGCCAAGCTCAACGGCCAGGACCTGGTCCTCAACTACATCGTGTCGCACCGCGCCCTCTGGTACGACTCGAAGTTCTTCGCCGACAAGGGCTGGACCCTCCCGACCACCTGGGAGGAGTTCAAGGCCCTCGGCGAGACCGCGAAGAAGGAGGGCATCGTCCTGTTCGCCTTCCCCGGCCAGAAGGGCCCGTACTACCAGCTCTGGAACATGCTCTACTCCGCCGCGAAGATCGGCGGCAACCAGGTCATCATCGACATCGACAACCTCGTCGACAACGCCTGGAAGTCCGAGGCGGTCAAGGCCTCCGTGACCGCGTGGCTCGAGGTCCAGACCGCCTTCGGCGACAAGTCCTACCTCGGCCTCGACCACACCCAGACCCAGATCAAGCACCTGCAGCACAAGGTGCTGTTCTACCCCTGCGGCTCCTGGCTCGAGAACGAGATGGTCAAGGACAAGCCCAAGGACTTCGAGTACGCCATCGCGCCCATCCCCAGCATCACCGCCGCCGACAAGATGCCCTACGGAGCCATCCAGGTCGGCGTCGGCGAGAACTTCGTCGTCGCCGCCAAGGGCAAGAACCCCCAGGGCGGCCTGGAGTACATGCGCCTCATGCTCTCCAAGGAGGGCGCGAAGGGCTTCACGGAGAAGACCAAGAACCTCACCGTGGTCAACGGCGCCGCCGAGGGCCTCGACCTGACCCCCGGCCTGGTCAGCGCCGCCAAGGCGCAGGACGCCGCCGGTCAGAACATCATCACCGACGCGCGCTTCGAGGGCTGGTACAAGGAGCTGTTCGACTACGCCTGGCAGCAGCAGAACACGCTGATGGCCGGCCGCCTGACCGTCGAGGAGTACCTGGACAAGGTCCAGAAGAAGGCCGACGACATCAAGGCCGACTCCTCGATCGCGAAGCAGACGAGGAACGCCTAAACACGATGGAGCGACCGGTGAGCATGGAGCGGTTGCGCAAGTACGGGTTCGTCGCCGGGTTCCTCGTCGTCCCGCTGACCCTCTATCTGGTCTTCGTCATCAGCCCCTACATCCAGGCGTTCCAACTGGCGCTGACGAGCTGGAACGGATACCAGAGGAACCCGACCTACGTCGGCCTGGCCAACTTCGGCAAGCTCTTCGGTGACGAGGTCTTCTGGCAGGCGATACGCAACCACGCGGTGATCCTGCTCGTGCTGCCGCTCCTGACCATCGCGCTGGCGCTGTTCTTCGCCTTCCTGCTCAACCTGGGCGGCGGGTCGCGCGGCTCGGGCATGAGGGGCGTTTGGGGGTCCACCTTCTACAAGGTGGTCTTCTTCGCCCCCCAGGTGCTCGCCGTCGCCGTCGTCAGCGTGCTGTGGAAGGCCATCTACCGGCCGGACGAGAGCGGTGTCATCAACGGCGCGCTGATCAAGATGGGTTTCGACCCCGTCGGCTGGCTCACCGAGCCCAGCCTCGCGCTGTGGTCGCTGCTGGCCGTGATGATCTGGCAGGCGGTCGGCTTCTACGTGGTGCTGTTCTCCGCGGGCATGGCCGCCATCCCCAAGGACTACTTCGAGGCCGCCGCGCTCGACGGCGCGGGGCGCTTCAGGCTGTTCTTCTCCATCACACTGCCGCTGCTGCGCGACACGATCCAGGTCGGCTGGGTCTACCTCGGCATCGCGGCCTTCGACTGCTTCGCGCTGGTCCAGGTGCTGTCGGTGACCGCGGGCGGCCCCGACGGCGCCACCACCGTGCTGCCCGTCGAGATCTACAAGACCGCCTTCTCCTACAACAAGGTCGGTTACGCCTCGGCGATGGGCGTCGCCCTGTTCTTCCTGACCATCACCTTCGCGGTGCTGACCCTGCGCGTCTCCAGGCGCGAGAAGATCGAGCTCTGACATGCGGAACAAGCCCAAGCCCAATGTCTTCAGCGGCCTTTCGCACCTCGCGCTCGTCATCTGGGCCCTGCTGATCATCCTGCCGCTGGTCTGGACGTTCCTGGCCGCCTTCAAGAACAACACCGAGATCTTCGGCGACGCGCTCCAGCTGCCGGCCGAGCTGCGCTGGGACAACTGGGCGCGCGCGTGGGACAAGGCGAACGTCGGCACCTACATGATCAACACGGTGGTCGTCGTCCTCTTCGGGACGGCGGGCACCATGCTGTTCGGCTCCATGGCCGCCTACGTCCTGGCCCGCTACACCTTCCCCGGCCAGCGCCTGATCTACCTGCTGTTCGTGGCGGGGATGGCCTTCCCCGTCTTCCTGGCCATCGGCCCGCTGTTCTTCATCGTCAAGCAGTTCGGGCTGCTCGACTCGCACGTCGGCCTGGTCATCGTCTACATCGCCTACTCGCTGCCGTTCACCGTCTTCTTCCTCGCGGCGTTCTTCCGCACGCTGCCCGAGGCGGTCGCCGAGGCGGCGAAGATCGACGGCGCCTCCCACACCCGGACGTTCTTCCAGGTCATGCTGCCGATGGCCAAGCCGGGCCTCATCAGCATCACGATCTTCAACGTGCTGGGGCAGTGGAACCAGTACCTGCTGCCGCTGGCGCTGGTGCCGGGCGACAAGGAGAAGTGGGTCATCACGCAGGGCATCGCCGACATCTCCACGATCGCCGGCTACGAGGCCGACTGGCCCGCCCTTTTCGCCGCGCTCAACCTGGCGATCATCCCGGTGCTGGTCATCTACATCATCTTCCAGCGCCAGATCCAGTCGGGGCTCGGAGCCGGCGCCCTGAAGTAACGTGGGCCTCATGAGCGAATGGAAGCAGGAAGGCGAGGAGATCCGGCGCACCGTCACCGCGCCGGACTTCCCCACGGCCATCCGTATCGTCGACGAGATCGCGGTCAAGGCGGAGGAGCTCAACCACCATCCGGACATCGACATCCGATGGCGCACCCTGCACCTCACCCTGACCACCCACGACGCGGGCGGCCTCACCGACCTCGACCACCAACTGGCGGCCATCATCGATGACATCGCCCGTAAACACGGCGCGTGAACATCTGATTACTCACTAGAGTGGGCGGCCTGTCGCCACCTCTGGGGAGTTCCCTGATGCGCCTGCCTGCCATGCTGTTCGCCCTCCTGGTCGCCGCGCCGGCAGCCGCGGCCTGCGCTTCGAGCGTCGCCGTCAGCCCCACGCCGAACGGCGTGCGGATCTCGGGAGGCGGCCAGTTCGCCACCACGGGCGCCGTCATCGTCTACGACCGTGCGCTGGCGCCCGACGGCGCGCAGGCCAGCGCCACGGTCGAGTCGGTCGCGGGCCAGACCCGCTCGTCCCTGGTCGCCGAGGGGCTGCTGCCCAACAGGACGTACGGCGTGCACCTGCACGTCAACCCCTGCGGAGCCAAGCCGGACGACGCCGGGCCCCACTACCAGCACGCCCACTCCCACGCCGACGCCAGCAACGAGGTCTGGCTCGACCTGAAGACCGACACGGTGGGCGCGGGCACCTCCTCGGCCCGCCACGGCTGGACACTCAACCGCGACCGCCTGCCCCGCTCGCTGGTCATCCACGCCGAGCCCACCGCTCCCGACGGCACGGCTGGCTCGCGCATCGCCTGCCTCACCCTGCAGTAGGCCCTGACGACGCGGAAGGCCCCGCCGCGCTCGCGACGGGACCTCCCGCGGTGTGGCACGCCGGTGTGGCCTGCCGGTGTGGGTCAGTGGCCGGCGGGGACACTGCCGAAGCGCCCCGACTGGTAGTCCTCGAAGGCCTGGACCAGCTCGGCCTTGGTGTTCATCACGAAGGGCCCGTAGTGCGCCACCGGCTCGCCGATCTGTCGGCGCCGGTGATGACGCGCACCAGCGCGCCGCCGTCGTCGCTGCTGAGCAGGACGACGTTGGTGCCCCCGATGTCCTGGTACTTCGGGGCCACCATCTTGTCCTTGCCCGGCAGGTTGACCCACAGCTGGATGCCGTGGAACAGGCCGCCCTACTGGACCAGCCACTCGGGCGGCGCCTCCTTGTGCAGGATGCCGCTGCCGGCCGTCATCCACTGGGTGTCGCCGTCGGCGATCGTGCCGCCGCCGCCGTGGGAGTCGGTGTGGTCCATGACGCCGTCGATCATGTAGGTGACGGTCTCGAAGCCGCCCCGGGGTGCCGGGGAGTACCCCGGATGAAACCAATTGAGGGGCCAAAAAATCAGCTAGAGTCCCCCCGTGATCAGACCAGGGGTGGTGACCGGCATGGACATCCATGCTGGGATCTATGGGCGTCAGTCCGTGGGGCGCGCCAACAAGTCCGAGGTCAGCACGGTCACGCAGCGCGCTGCGGGTGTGGCCGAGGCGAAGCGGCGCGGGGCCGTCAGCATCACCGAGTACGAGGACCTCGGCTTATCGGCGTTCACGGGCGACGGCCGCCCGGACTTCGACCGGCTGCTCAAGGACTGCCACGGGGGCCGGATCAACCTGATCACCGTCTACTACATCAGTCGACTGTCCCGGATGGATCCGCTGGACGCCATCCCCATCGTCACGGAGCTGCTCAACCTCGGCGTGACGATCGTCAGCCTCACCGAGGGCGAGTTCCGCAAGGGCAACCTGATGGATCTGATCCATCTAATTCTGCGGCTCGACGCAGCCCACAGCGAGAGCAAGAACAAGAGCGACGCGGTGCGGGGCGCAAAAAGGACAGCCCGTGAACTCGGTGGCTACGTGGGCGGCAAGCCGCCGTACGGCTTTCACATGGTCCCCGCGACGCGTACGACGCCCGACGGCAGGCCCGTCGTGATCCATGTCTTGGAGCCCGATCCGGACGAGGTGCCGGTGATCCGGGACATGTGGGCACGGATCAAGGAGCACAAAGACATGCCGTACCGGCCGGGAGGGGGACGCCGACACCCGGGCTCCCTCACGGGCGTCTGTGCCCAGATGACCGCCGACGGCGTACCGACCAAGGGCCAGCGAGTCGGCAAGAAGACGAAGGACAGCGTCTGGGATCCGAAGACGGCCATGCGCATCCTCCGCGACCCGCGCATCGCGGGCTACGCGGCGACCCCGGTGTACAAGCGCCGAGAGGACGGCAAGCTGACGAGCACCATCGAGAGCTACCGCATCGAGCGCGACCCCGAAACCATGAAGCCGGTCCAGGCGTACGCGCCGATCATCCCGCCGGACGACTGGCACGAATTGCAGAAGTGGCTAGACGGCAGGGGTCAGGGCAAGGGCCTAGCGCGTGGCCACGCTGTCCTCTCCGCCATGGACGTCCTCTTCTGCGATTGCGGGGCAGTGATGACGTCGCACCGCGCCACCACTCCCAACAAGGCCGCCTACCGCTGCCGCCGCCGCAAAGCACTGCCGGGTCAACACGAGGGCGAGTGCACCATCAGCATGCAGACGCTGGACGTGTACGTTGCGCGGCGCATCTTCGCCGTCATCCAGACGGCCGAGGACGACCCCGGGACGGCGGTCATCCTCGCCGAGGCCGCTCGGCGGCACGCGGTCCAGACGGAACAGCCGGAGATCGTGGGTGAGCGCCGCAGTCTCGTCGCCGAACGCGCCGATGCCAAACACACACTGGAGGAACTGTACGACCGGGAGGAGGCTGGCGACTACGACGACCCCGTCGGACGCCGCCGGTTCCGCGAGCGCAGGCAACGACTCCTTGGGCGCATGGATAGGGCAGAAGCCCGTCTTGTCGAGTTGGAGGAGGCTGTAACGCCCACGCTCCCGATCCACCTGTGGCTGCCCGTGGGTGCTGGGGACGTCGATCCGGTAGGCGAGGGTTCGTGGTGGGAGGCGGCTACGACCCAGGAGCGCCGGGATTTCGTCAAGTTGTTCGTGCGCAGGGTCACAGTCAGCAAGGCGTCCGGTGCGGGAAGGTCGACGCCCGTTGAGAAGCGAGCGACGGTCGAGTTCGTACGACCGGAACAGACCGAGGGCGACGGCGCAGAGGCCGACGAATCGCGGCAGAGGGAGGTGATCGCGGTAGGGGTCTGCCGCGCAGCTGAACCGAGATGAGTGAGGGAATGAGTACGAGAAAGAAGCCGAAAGAGCCCCGGCCGACGTAGGCTGTCCCGTCACGGCCCACAGCGTCGGCAAGATCGCAGGCCGCCGCCTCATGTCACCCCAGGGAGACGACCTCGGCGACATCGACGCCATAGGCATCAACCTTGGTCGGAGGATGATCTTCATCGTGGAAGCCAAGGACTTCGAGATGGCCCGGAACCCCTCTGAACTGGCCAACGAAGCCGATGCGCTATTGCGAGGAGACAAAAGCGCCGCCTTCAAGATCGCAAGGCTCCAGTCAACAGCAAAAGGCCAGTTCAGGGCCCCACGGGGAAGATCCCCGCAGGTCACCGACCCGGCCAATCACCAGGAGATCAAGAAGGCGGCAGCAAGCGCGGAACGAGCCCTGCCCTGTCCGGGCTCGTCCGCATGTAGCTTCGGCGAGCCCTACAGTCCGCCCTCATACATCCCGTGCACGGCCGGGATCGTGCCCAACCGTCCTTTCTGGAAGTCCTCGAACGCCTGCTGAAGCTCTTCCCTGGTGTTCATGACGAACGGGCCGTAGTGAGCCATCGGCTCGCGGATCGGCTGCCCGCCGAGAAGGACGACCTCCAGGTCCGGCGTATGGGAGTCCTGCTTCTCGTCCGCGCGGAAGGCCAGCGAACCGCCGGTCCCGAAGACCGCAGTCTGGCCCAGATGGATCGGACGGCGCTCGGCACCAACCGAGCCCTTGCCAGCCAGCACGTACGCCAGCCCGTTGAAGTCCTCCCGCCACGGCAGCGTCACCTCCGCACCCGGCGCCACCGTCGCGTGGATCATCGTGATCGGCGTGTGCGTGACACCGGGACCGGCATGCCCGTCCAGCTCACCGGCGATCACGCGCAGCAGCGCGCCGCCGTCGGGCGTGGTCAACAGCTGGACGTTGCCGCCGCGGATGTCCTGGTAGCGCGGCGCCATCATCTTGTCCTTCGCCGGGAGGTTCACCCACAGCTGGAGCCCGTGGAAGAGACCGCCGGACACGACCAGCGATTCCGGCGGAGCCTCAATGTGCAGCAGGCCCGAGCCCGCCGTCATCCACTGGGTGTCGCCGTTGGTGATCGTGCCGCCACCACCGTTGGAGTCCTGGTGGTCGAAGATCCCGTCGATGATGTACGTGACGGTCTCGAAGCCGCGGTGCGGGTGCCACGGGGTCCCTTTCGGCTCCCCAGGCTGGTACTCCACCTCACCCATCTGGTCCATCATGATGAACGGGTCGTGATACTGGGAAAAGATCTTGATCTGAGAACACATGGGAACACATCAGAGCAGGTCGAGGGGCATGTCTGATTTGGGTGATGTGTCCGTATCGGTCGTCATGTGTTGTCCCGATCGTGCCTATCGATGAGTCATCGATGAGCCCGGCCGCACCTATTGATGAGTGCGCCGACGAGCTGGTGACGCGCGGGGGCCACCCTGGACGCGCAGCAAGCCCTGAGGTTGTCACCTGTGGCCAAGGTCACACGATCCTGGCAGAATCCCCCAAAGGCCCACATTCGTTAGGTTGAGCAACAGTCGGGTAGACGGGCGCGAGAACCGGCCGGATCGGGCAAATCGGAGTTCTGGTCCTGTCCGCAATCCGCAGACTGGTTGCATTAATCAGCGCTAGTGGCTGACCCATTTAAGGGAGATTTAAGCGTCCGAAAAGACGGCACCAACAGCGTGTTCCGCTAAGGTATCGGCATGCCTGTCGCGCAGGACAAGGAGGTCATGTGATCGACGGCACACAAAGATCATTACGCTTGCGGAGCACACAGCGACAAGGGATTCTTAGAGCGACGGATTCCCTGCAAAGGATTCGAACACATGATCGGTACGGCGATGACTTCCCTCGACGATCGCATTAGAGACCTGGTTGAACAGGGCAAGCAACGAGCAGAAATTATTTCAATTCTAGGCATCGGTAAATCATCTCTATATCGACGCCTAAATAAGCTCGGACTAACTCGCGAACAACTTTCGCATGCTGCTGCAATTCCATGGCGAGTCCGCGAGCCGCATCTTATGACCACAGAAGCGCAATACTTGCGCCTATTGAGCCAATCGGCCCAAGGCCATAATGCAACCACGCCAGCCGAGCGAAATTCCGCATTCGCATGGGCTCGTTCACTCATTGAAGACGACATGGATATTACCTATGACGATCAATGGCGTGAAATCCCCGCAGACAAAAACAATTGGCACATCAAGCGTGTCTATGATGCTGCCGTCCAAGGCCGCAAGCGCTCGGGTTCTACCCAGCCTTAGCGTTAACACTCGAACATGTGATCGACATCACATGTTTCGAGGTTGTGGGACCTACTAAGGAAGATCCATACTTGAGGGCATGAGCACCACGAAGCCCCTACGGGACTGGACATCCCGGTCAAGTCCTGCGGTAAGGTCGCCGCACGCACGGGGCGGGCGAGCGTATGCCCTCCGTGACCCGGCGGGCGCTTCGTTGCCTTTAGAGCTGGGGGTGAAAAGGCGCGTGCAGTGAATCGGTGACACCAGCTCGGGGAGAGTGAGGGGTGATCATCGAGTCACCGGTCCTTTTGACCGAAATCTATGGATGTGGGCGGATTGTACTCAATGGAGACAATGTGACCGTCTATGAGATTACAAGCACACACGGCACGCTCACCCAGGTCACCTATCGATCGCTCTGGGGCTACATCGTCTGCTCCGGATCGGTAAATAGGCGTCTGAGGGCGTGGAAACGCCTTGAAATCATCCCCGACCATCAGCGGCGCACGGTGAGCGCCGTCTACTGGAGGGATGCTGTTGGAGCCCCAAATCAAGCACAGGAGCGTGAGTCAACTTAATTCATACTCCGCGTGCGGTCTCTGCTACCTGTTGAAGCGTGTGCTGCGACTCCCGCAGAGCCCTGCGGCCTGGAGCATTCAGGGGACGGCGGTACACGCAGCCATCGAGACCTTTGAACGATCGAGACGCACCGCGGATGACGAAACCGTGTTGAACCGCTATCGAGAGGTTTGGACAGAAAAGGTTGAAGCCGCCCTTGAAGCAGAGGGCGACCTTGATGCCTGGATGAAGTCGGGCAACAAGCGGCCCGAGAAGGATCTAGAAGATCGGTTCGCCCGAGGTCTAGATCAGGTCCGTTCGTACCTGTTGTGGGTTCAGACCGATCCCCTTACGGTCTGGACCCTCCCCGACAGCGGCGAACCGGCCGTCGAGGTCAAGTTCCGGGAACCCTTCGGGGGCGTTGAGGTTCTCGGGTTCATTGACCTCATCATGCAAGACCCCCGGACGGGGGATCTCCTCGTCCGGGACATCAAGACCGGTTCGAAGAAGCCGGTAGGTGGCTTCCAGTTGGCCACCTACCGGTGGGCGGTCAACGACCGATACGGCGTTGATTGCCAATGGGGCGACTTCTGGATGGGTAAGGACGGCAAGCCGTCAGCACCCGAATACCTCGGAAGGTTCACCCGGCAACAGGTGAACACCTGGTATCAGATGATGGACGAAGCCGAATCGGCTGAGATCTACATCCCCAACCCTGGCGATCACTGCCGTACCTGTGATGTCGCCCGACACTGTCCCCAAGTTGGAGGTACACCGCCACCTGGTGTTCCCATGCTCGGGACCTACTAAAGAAGATCGAAACAGGAGGATCGTTTTGAAGATCGAAATCCGGATTCCCGGCAGCGGTGACTACTCGTACGCGTCCATTTGGACGACGGAGGGTTCCCCTGGCGACAACGTCAGGGAGCTGCGCGACGTCGATGACAACCTGCTTTCCCTGGTGGGTCGCGTCCTTCAGAGGGGTTGCGCGATGGTCGCTCTCGGCCAGGAGCTTGGGGCAACGCCCATCACCCAGGAGCAGGCGCAGCCCGCACAGGCCGCGTGGAACGGAAACTACGAAGCACAGGCCGCGCCCGCGCCCTACCAGGCCCCGGCCGCCCCGTACCAGGCACCCCCGGCCGATGCTGCCTACGGATATGGGGGCCAGCATCAGCAGCCCGCCTACCAGCAGCAGCAGCAGTATCAGGCGCCCGCCCCGCAGGGTCCGCCCCCCGGCATGAACGCCCCGATCTGTGCCCGTCACCAGAGGCCGGCCGATGTGAAGCCGGGCGGCGTTTCGCAGAGGACCGGCAAGCCGTACGCGGCGTTCTGGAAGTGCGCCATGAACGACAACGACTGCACGAAGGCCAGCAACTTCCCCAAGGTCTAGGAGGCGTTAAGGCGTGTGGGTTCTCCAACGGGCCAGAGAGCTAGATAGCGACGCTGGCACGCCAGTACCCACAGTCTTCGAACGCCTTTGGCTCGAAGGAGTCGAATTCCGGTTCGGGCAGCTACACCTCGTGGCAGCCGCACCGGGCGTCGGGAAAAGCGTCTTCGCCCTCACCCTCGCTCTGAGGGCGAAGATACCCACCTTGTACTTCTCCATGGACAGCGATGCGACAACGCAGTATGCGCGTGCCGCCGCCATGGTGACAGGCGAGAAGCTGGCGACGATCAATGACGCCATTGCCCGTAAGGACGTTGGACGATACGACAACGCCCTGAACGAGGCAAGGCACATTCGATTCGTATTCGATTCCGCGCCGTCTCTCGATGAGGTGAACTCTCACGTCATGTCGTTCGGATGGGCTTTCGGCCAGTGGCCGGGCATCATCATCGTCGACAACGTGTCGAACATCTACAGCGAGCAACCCGGCTTCCAGGGGCTCGAAGAAGTGATGGACTGGCTCCACCAGTTGTCGCGCAAGACGGGGGCGATGGTGCTCGGACTGCACCACGTCGTCGGAGAGTATGAATCGGGCGATCTAGTTGTTCCCCTGTCGGGTCTTCGGGGCAAAATCTCGAAACTTCCCGTGCTGATTGCCACGCTCAACAGGTATTGGGGTAGCGGCACCTCCATGAACGTGGCCATCGTGAAGAACCGTGCGGGCCAGGCCGCCGCCGATGGATCTTTCTCGATCCCTATCGGTGCCGACCTGTCGCGGATGTGGCTGGAAACTCAGATCCCCCGAGTGTGACGAGGCTCACAGATATCCAGCTATGCACTTGCGGGTGGGACCTACTAAAGTGATCACCACGCAGGAAACGCACCTTGATAACTCAACAGAGGACAGCCGGAAAGCCCCCAGAACCTTGGGGGGCAAATGAACGGTAGACGAAACAAAGCACTGGGTTACACCTATGAGGTAGCCACAAGGGACTATCTGTCCCCAGCGTTCCCCAAGGTGAAACGGAACGGCTCCATGTATGGAGCTAATGACCGTGGCGACTTGGGTGGAGTGCCCGGGTGGACGCTTCAGTGCAAAAACACGCAGCAAGACCGCTGGCTCGAATGGTTCACGAAAACCGAACAGCAAGCGGCGAACAACAAGACGCGTTGGTGGGCCGTCATCCGCAAAATGCGTGGCAAAGCGGTGGAACTTTCCCTCTTTGTCATGACCCTGGAACAGGGTCGGGAACTGATGGCCCATCTACGCGAACTTGAGAAGCAAATCAAAAAGCTGAAGGCACAAGTCAAGGAGCTGGAACATGATCATTCCGGGGAAGCTGCGCCACCGCGTGTACGGCCTTCTGCTTGAGAGTAACGACCCGATGCCTATCACGGTCGGCTCACTCGAACTCGACAACGACGAGTGGGTTTACACGGCATACGACGAAGCCGGTGACGGCGTGATCGTCGGTGTGGGTTCGGTCATCGGTGCCATCTTCGGGGCCGAGAAGAAGGACGAGGAGAACGCCTGATGTACCTGAACGCGATCAGCGACGAGGATTGGGCGAACGTCGTCGGCATCCACGTAAAGCCCCAGGGCGGATCGGCAGTCGTTAAGGGTTCCGTCACCTTCAACCCTGGCGCAGACCTCGTGAAGGCGCAGGACGCAGAGACCGGCCTGTGGATTCTCTTCGACTCCTACGACATCTCCCTTCTGGTTCTCGACCTCGATGACCTGGCGGAGTCGGATGCTTCGAATTCCGGTACGGCCGGTTCTTGAGGCGCTAGCCCAAGAGCCGGGACACATCCCGGACGCAGGAGATAAATGGATGGCCTGCCGGTGCCCTTTCCACGGGGATCGGCAGGCGTCCGCCTCCATCTGCGAAACCGGATTCAACTGTCACGCCTGCGGAATCCGCGGTGACGCCATTTCGCTAATCATGACGATTGAGGGGACCGACTATGCCGGTGCCGTCCAAAGAGCGGCGGACATTCTTGGAGTCAGCGAGGAAAACCTACCAGGAGGCGCTGACAGAGGACGCGTTCGCCGTCGACTACTTGACGACGACTCGGGGCCTGTCGTGGGACAGCGTGACCTATTTTCGTCTCGGCGTCGTCGGCGACCCGTTGCCGGGTCATGAGGCGTATAAGGGAATGCTCGCAATCCCCTACATCGCCCCCAACGGGGACACGCTTTCGATTCGATTCCGCAACCTGAGGGACAACGGACCGAAGTACCTGACGCTGCCAGGCGACAAGCCAAGGCCGTACAACACGGCGGCGATTGAGCGCTACACGTCAGCCATGTGGATCACCGAAGGGGAAATCGACTCGATCACCCTTCACGAAGTCGGCGTACCGGCCATCGGGATACCAGGCGCGAACACGTGGCGGAACGATTGGGCTCTGATCTTCAAGCCGTACCAGGAAGTTTTGATCCCCGTCGACGGAGACGATGCGGGCCACAAGTTCGGGCGGGGAATCGCCGAACAGTTGGAGAACGCCCGCGTGATCGACATGGGCACGTACATCGACGACAACGGCGAGGAACGCTCTCACGACGTTAATTCATTCTTCGTGATGCATGGACAGGAAGCCCTATTGCGAAAGGTGGGGGCATGAAGACAACCAGTGAGGATCTATACGACCAGGGTTATCGGGACGGCTACCGCCGTAGGGCGACGCAAAGCACAGACTTTGACTACCTGGACGGCTATGCGGACGGCTGCGAGCAAGCGGACGAGGACACAGCCACATGGGCTGTCGTCTATGTGGAGTGGTGATGTACGGAGACGACCACATCGAGCGCCCTGCCCACTACACCTCTCACCCCTCCGGGATCGAATGCATTCAGGTAGCGGAGCATTTCGGGTTCAACCTTGGAAACGTGTTCAAGTACGTGTGGAGGGCCGGCCTGAAGACGGAAGACCCACTAGAGGACCTGCGAAAGGCCAAGTGGTACATCGAACGGGAGATTGGACGACATGAAGCAAGCAACGGATGAGACCGATTACGAGTACACGTGGGAACTCCCTCTGGAGTTCACGGAGGCCCTTTTCAAGCTGATGGGCTGGACGTACGCCTTCCCGGAAGAGAAGACGGTACGGACGCCTGAAGGCCACGAAATCGAGGCCATGGCCACGAAGATGCTCGCGCAGCTTCACGTGGTCGACCGACCTCAGACGTACATGACGCTTGGCCGTCTCCTGGTCTACAAGGACCCCGAGTTTGAAGACTCGTACGAGGTGTATCTCCACCTCGGTTACGCGACCCGCCCAATCCCGGAGGGGGAGCGTTGAGGAAGGTTCTTTTCTACTCGGACGTACAGATCCCGTACCACAACCCGCTACAGGTGCGGGCACTCCACCACTTCATCAAGGAATGGCAGCCAGATGAGATCATCATCATTGGTGACTTCATGGACTATCCGGAACCTTCGTCATGGAGCAAGGGCACTCGACTGGAGTTCCAAACGAATGTCCTTGCTGATTCGGAGACTGGAAAGCGAGTCCTCGCCGACATCCGCCGAGTCCACGAACGAGACATCTCCTTCATCGAAGGAAACCACGACCTTCGGCCGCGTGCTTACCTTTCCCGGTACGCCCCCGCACTTTCTGAATCCAAAGCCTTCCACGTGGGAACCCTCCTGGACTTCGACGGGTTCGGAATCGTAGAGCAGCCTGCGTTCTACAGCTTCGCCCCCGGATGGGTCGCCACCCACGGACACCTAGGGTTCACCCTCTCCGACATCGCAGGCCGTACGGCGGGCCTGGCCGCCCTCAAGACGAACTCAAACCTGGTCATGGGGCACACCCACAGGCTCGGCATCAGCGGGGAGACGCGCGGTTACGACGGCAGGGGCACCACGTACACCGGTTTCGAGGTCGGACACATGATGGACGTCCGCCCCGGCAAAACACCCGCCTACCTGAAGAACGGTATGGCCAATTGGCAGAGCGGGTTTGGCGCCGCATACGTAGACGGCAAACACGTTCAACTCATCCCCGTCCCCATGAAGAACGACGGCTCGTTCATCTTCGAAGGGAGTTGGTACACGAGCCGAAAGGAGACCTATGTTTGAGACTGACGAGGCGATCAAGCGGGCACTCGCCATCGCTGACGACGCTGCCCGCGTCGCCGCACGAAACTACGTCGGGATTGACGCTGACGACATCAGCGGCCACATCGTCGAAAAGATTCTGAAGAACGAGGCCCGCTACGACCTTCACGCCGACAACGAACGCTGGTTGTGGGCCGTGATGTACGCCGAAGGCATCGCATACTGCAACAAGCAGGTACGCGACTTCATGTACTACTCCGATGAGCACTACTACACGCCGGCCGAAGTGCGGGACCTTCTCGAAAGGGCGTACAGGGCCGATTTCGACGTCACTCAGGAGTTCTTTCACTCCGAAGACGCGTCAATCTCGTTCATCGACCTGTTCAAGGCGTTCAGCAAGCTCAACTATCGCGACAGGGACCTGATCGCGAGGAAGTACGCGGGGGATCGCCTCGAAGACTCGGAGCGCAGGGCGTTCTACCGGGCTTCGGAGCACCTGGCGGCGATCCTGAACGGCACCATCGCGGGCAACAGCCGCGCTCGTGTCGAGCACCAGGGTCCAGGGGCGCGGAAGGTCCTCACGAACGCTGCAGCCATCCATGGGACGCGAGCCATGGAGGGCGTATGAGCAAGCACGAGGACCCCCCGAGCGGCTGCGTGATGCTGACCGGCTGCCTGCTTCTCACGGTTATCGGAGCGACTGTGTTTGGAGGATTGATCTCTGTTGTCTGGTACATCACCCACTGGTGAGGAGCGGCCAGAGCCGCCCATGTTCTGCATCGTCTGTATGCGGTTCCAAGCCAACGAGGACCACTACGTGTGGAGGGATGACCGATGGGTCTGCCACACGGCACCGGAGCCGGAGGCCGTACAGCCTCCCGTGGAACAGGTAGCGAACAAGCCGGTGCCCGCGAAGCGGGGCCGTCCCCCTAGGAAGGCGAAGCCGTGACCGGATACACCCGCGTAGCGATGGACCTCGTTGAGGAGATCAGGCTTATGAAGGTGCCAGAGGATCGCTGGGTTCTGCCGGTGGTCGAGATCCCTAGCAACCTCTTCAAGGAGTGGGAGAAAGCACAGGAGGCGGCGCGGCTAGTGGCTGACCGCGTTCAGCGCTACTGCGAGGAGACGGGCCAGCTCGCGGAGGGCGCAGAGTTCCCGAACGAATCCGCGGTGAACACCTCCGCGCCCGCCAGCTCGCTGCCGACTGCGGACGAGGCCGCCGTCGCGACCTACGTGCCTGCTCTGCTTGAGCGCCTGCGGCCTGGCCTTGAGGAGTGGCTAAGGCATCGCCTCGCGGACATGCGGACGAGGGGACAGACGGGGGTGGTCACTGTCCGCGCCGACGACGACACCCACGACCTCGAATCCAACTGGACCTCGATCGGCCTACAGCTTCAGCTTGGAGATCGGGTGATCGCCCTTGTCTGACAAGGTGCGCGTCGTGATCGAAGTCGACTCAGACACCGGCGGCCTGGTGGTCTTCCGAAGCGGGGACGGGACACACACACTGCCGGTGGAACTCCTGGAGGCGAGTAGGGCCGCCCAGAGGCGGGTACGAGAGGCTGACGACGCCATCGCGGCCTACGTCAAGAAGACGGGTCAGCCGCCCCCCGCCTGGGTCTAGACGGGCCTACGGGCCATTCTGGGGCCATGGACGCCTATAAGGGACTCCAGGTGACAGCAGAGCCTTAGGTAACCCTTACCGGGGCATACAGCTTGACACGCGGATGATCTATGGCCCCTAATGGATGGGCGGCACCAATCGGGAGGGCGGGAAAATGCTTGGCATCATGTTCATGACGACCATGTACGTCCTCCTGGTGACCCTTGGACTACATGCAGAGGAGTGGGCGGGCAAGTTTGTCCACTGGCTTCATAGATAGATAGCCCCTAATCCGGCCCTGACCTCCGTGCGACAGAGGTCAGGGCCTTTTTATGCCCTGGAGGCGATATGAACGAGGTTGAAATCCCGCTAGAGAGCATCCAAAGCGTTCGATACACCCAGTACGGCGACAGCGGCCCGTATCTGCCCTCGATGGTGATCTCTCTCAACCCCTCGATGGCGGGCCATCTCTACGCGTTCAAGAGCGACGAGTGGGTCAGCAGGAAAGACGTTCAAAACACGCACTTTGCGCGAACCAAGCTCCTGGAGGACCTGAAGCGGCGGGCGATGAAGCTGCGCGAGCGCGCCGGTAACGCTGGCGCGAAGTGCCGGTACCCGGACGCGTTCAGGGACCAGGCCCGCGCCGAAGTGGTCGAGGAGATCGCCAAGATGCTGTCCAAGGGCGGTATCGATGTTGATGCTCTCTGACAGCGAAACGGTTGTCGACATGATCGGCAACACATACGGAGTCGGTGACTACGTCTTCTATGCCAGGCGTAGCGGCAACACAGGCGAACTCGGCTACGGCATCGTCACAAAGGTCGATGCGACGTGGCGGGAAAAGATGGACGGCGGCTACTGGAGTCACGTGGTGACCCTTAGGCCACTCGCCTACTCGGACGGCTACGTCCCGGCAGGGAAGCCGACGAAGCCGAACGTCGATCGAATCGTTCTGGCTCCCACGCCGCGCGACGGACGCCGAATCAACCTTTAGGAGAGCCCCCATGCGTGGAGTAGTAAGCACCGAAGCCAAGGCCGTCCTAGAGCGCGTCGAAGACGGTTCGGCTGTCATCCGGGTCGAAACGACCTATCGCGCAGACGAAAAGTCGTCCAGCACCAACACGGCTTGGCTCGACGAAGAGGCCGCTTCTCAACTGTTCATGACGCTCATGCTCTCTCTGAAGCAGTTCTGGTACGGGGACAGGGACCCTCTGGCCGAACTGCTCGCGAAGCACTTGAAGTAGAACACCGAAAGGGAATCCGCGGGGATACCGATGTCCAAATCATCGATGCACGGCAGATTTCAAGAGGTCAACACGCACACCCGGAGGGGACTTCTCCATGGATACGCGGTTGCCGTCCTCCGAAACGAAGACCTCCGCGAGAAGGCGCAAACGCCAGATGAGGCCCGCTACTACGCGGGCATCTGTGACGGCCTCCGGATGGCCATGATGCTCGTCCTGCGGGACGAGTGGGGCGCTCTACGGAGCGAGGATGATCTCTTCCAGGAGATCGGCCGGGTCATAGCGCAGGCCCGAGAGCGTAGGCGCTAGCAGCACGAAACCCTCGCCTTGGCGGGGGTTTCTGTGTTTCCGAGATCAACAGGTACAGTCCTTGCGGGGCTCCGTCGCGACCATCAATCCCTTTGGGACTGATCCAAATGGTTACGGCGGGGCCTCCCTTCGTGATCACTCGCCGGAGTCGCCGGCTGGCCTCTCCGTGACGAACGTGCCGCTACCCGAGTACGCCTCAACGAGGCCCGCTTGCTTGAGTTCCCTCAAGACTGACCTCTTTTCATCCTCGGGCGACTTCGTAGTTCTGCAGAACGGCGATGGCCTTGCACAGGTGCCCAGTCTTGAGGGGGCAGCAGCGGAGCTTC
>NZ_BAAATE010000029.1:0-120083 GCF_039533245.1 Nonomuraea recticatena
GCAGCATGGTGCCTCCTGGGCAGGTTGATCAGAACGCGATCACCATCCCGCAACCGAGGGTGATTGACCAGTTGCGTTAGGTTAATGTCTGGTCATCCACGCAATTGATCGGCATTCCGCGCCCGTCCCTTCGGCGTTCAGGGCAACCAGATCCTCCCGCGGCTCTGCGCCGACCGGCTCAAGACATGGGCCGCCCCGACCGCCTAACCCGGCGACCGATCCGCGGGAGAGCGCAGGCCACACCACGGGAACCCTCGGGCCTCATTCCACGGATCGATCATTTCTGAGACGCCCTGCAATCGCAGGGGCCGCCGTAGCATCTGCATCACATTCGCCCGACCTGCGATGATAACGGTCCGATGAAGGTCGGCGGTGTGCGCGCAGTGGTGGTTCGGGTGTCGCCACGATTCGGCACAATGACTGACGTGAGAGTCGAATTGCTCGGACCGTTCGAGGTCAGGAACGGCGACGGAGCCGTGGTGGAGGTTCCTGGGGTTCGGCTGCGCGCACTGCTGGCTGCACTCGCCCTCGAACCCGGCCGGATCGTCACGCGTGCGAGGCTGGTGGACTGGATCTGGGGGCAGCGGCCGCCCGCGGACGAGGTGAATGCCCTGCAGGCGTTGGTGTCCAGGCTGCGCAGGGTGTTGCCGGACGGCGTGATCGAGGCGGAGTCCGGCGGGTACCGGCTGGCCGTGACCCCTGATGCCGTGGACGTGAGCCGGTTCGAGCACCTGGTGGCTCAGGCCCGTGCCGCCGAGCCTGCGGCGCGGGCGGACCTGCTGCGCTCGGCCTTGGCGTTGTGGCGAGGTACGGCCATGGCCGACATCGCCCTGCAGGACAGCGACGCGTTCGACGCCGTGGTCGCGCGTCTGGACGAGCTCTACGTCGCCACGCTCGGGGATCGGGTGGATGCGGATATCCGTCTCGGCCGTGGCTCGGAGCTGATCTCCGAGCTGACCGAGCTGGTTGCCACGTATCCGCTGCGGGAGGGGTTCGTGGCGGCCCTGATGCGAGGGCTCGCCGAGGCGGGGCGCGGGAACGAGGCGTTGACCCTGTACCAGCGGACGCGCGAGCGGCTCGCTGAGGAGCTGGGCGCCGATCCATCGGCCGAGCTCTCCGCGCTGCACACCGCGTTGCTCCGTGGCGAGCTGGGCGAGCGGGCGGAGCACCACAGGACGAACCTGCGCGCCGAGCTGACGAGCTTCGTCGGCAAGGACCATGACGTCTCCGCGGTCGCCGGTCTGGCCATCAGTTACCGGCTGGTCACCTTGACCGGGCCGGGTGGCTCCGGCAAGACAAGGCTGGCCACGGAGACCGCGCGGACGTTGCTCACCGAGCTGCCGGATGGGGCGTGGCTGGTCGAACTGGCCTCGGTGGGGGGCGGCGGTGAGCTGGCGCAGGCCGCTCTTACCGCGATCGGCCTGCGTGACCAGGCATTGCTCGGCAGTGCGCGGGGTGGGGAAGCGATGGATCGGCTCATCGCCGCGGTCAGGGAGCGCGCCATCCTGCTGATCCTGGACAACTGCGAGCACGTGATCGAGGCGGCCGCGGCTTTCGCGGATCGGCTTCTGGGGGAGTGCAGGAGGCTGCGGATTCTGGCCACCAGCAGGGAGCCGCTCGGTATCACCGGGGAGGTGCTGTGGCAGGTCGAGCCACTCGCGCTGCCCGCGCAGGGAGCCGACGCCTCCGAGGTCGAGTCCTCACCCGCGGTGCGGCTGCTGCGGGACCGCGCGGATCTGGTGCGCAAGGACATCGGTTCCGACGCGCACACCCTGGCGGCCATGACGCGGATCTGCCGGGCGCTCGACGGGATGCCGCTGGCGATCGAACTGGCCGCGGCACGCCTGCGCACCATGTCCATCGATCAGCTGGCACGCCGCCTCGATGACCGCTTCCGTCTGTTGACCGGCGGCAGCCGTACGGCGCTTGCCCGGCACAAGACGTTGCGCGCGGTCGTCGACTGGAGCTGGGATCTGTTGACCGAGGCCGAACGCAGCGTGCTGCGGCGGCTGTCGGTGTTCTCCGGCGGAGCGAGCCTGGAGGCGGCCGAACGGGTGTGCGAGGACGAATCCTTCGGCGGGCGGGAGGCTTTCGCCGAGGAGCAGGTGCTCGACGTGCTGACCGCGTTGATCGAGAAGTCGCTGCTGGTGGCCGACGGCGAGGACACGCCGCGCTACCGGATGCTCAACACCATCAGGGAGTACGCGGCGCACCGGCTCGCCGAAGCCGGGGAAGCCGAGCTGGCGCACCGGGCGCACCTTGCCTATCTCACCGAGTTGGCCGAGGCGGCCGAGCCGCACCTGCGTCGGGCCGAGCAGCTGGAATGGCTGGCCACGCTCGAGGCCGAGCACGACAACATCGGTACGGCCCTGCGCGGCGCGATCGCCGCGGGATGGGCGCACGAGGCGATGCGGCTGGCAGCGGCCGTGGGCTGGTACTACTTCCTCAGCGGGCACAGGGGTGAGGGCACGGAGTTGAGCATCGCGGCCGCCTCGCTGCACGGCGAGGTGCCCGATGCGGTGCGGGCGTTGGCGTACGGCATCGTGGCGGTGTTCGTGACCTCCGGGCCCGGCCGGGATCAGTACCAGGCGCGGGAGTGGATCGAGGAGGCGCACCGGCTCATCCAGCGCAGCGGGTATCGCCACCCGATCCTCGGGTTCATCGCGCCGCTGGAGCGGATGCTGCGGGAGCCGACGGGTTTCCTGTCCGCGTTCGAGCCGCTCGTCACCGGCGACGATCCGTGGGTGCGCGCGCAGGCCAGGCTCACTCGCGGCCGGCTGCGGCTCACGCTCGGCGGCGACGAGACTGACGTGGACACCGACATCGAGACCGCCCTCGCCGAGTTCCGCACGCTGGGTGACCGGTGGGGGATCTCGTTGGCGCTGACCTTCCTGGCCGATCGGCTCGCCATGCGCGGCGAGCTCGCACGCGCGTGTGTGCACTACGAGGAGGCGGTCACGGCGCTGACCGAGGTGGGCGGCGTCGAGGACGTGGTCGGCCTGCGGGTGCGGCAGGCTCAGCTGTACTGGCTGCTCGGCGATGAGCGATCCAGCACGTCCGCCATGGTTGAAGCGCAGCGGTATGCCGGCGGGATCACCTGGCCGGACGCGCTCGCCGACCTCGCGCTTTCGAAGGCGCAGCTGGCGCGCTGGCGCGGCGAACCGGACATGGCACACCAGCACCTGGCCACGGTGCGGGCGATGCCGGGCTACGAGGAACTGAGCGACATGGCCCGCGCCAGGGCCATGAACCTGTACGGCTACCTCACCGAGGATCTCGAGAAGTCCGGCGTGTATCGGAGCGAGGCGTTCCGCGCGGCGGTGGACTCGGCGTATCCGCCGCTGATCGCCGAGATGCTGGTCGGGATCGCGGATCTCGCGCTGCGCCAGGGACAGTACGAGCAGGCCGTGCGACTGCTCGCGGCGAGCGACGGCGTGCGCGGTACGCCGGATCGTTCGCTGCCGGACGCTTCCAGGATCGCCGAGGAAACGCGCGATCGCCTCGGCGAAACCGTGTTCGCCGAGGCGACTCGTGCCGGGCAGCAGCGGGATTGGCGTGAGCTGGCCGAGATCACGCTCGCTTCGTGAACGTCGCGCGCGCCCCCAGGTAGCCGATCAACGAGAGCCCGACACACCAGGCGATCGCCGCGACGGCCGAGCCCGCCGACGGCGCGCGCAGAGTTTCGGTGATCGGGGTGAACGGCTGGTACTCGGCGAACCCATCCTGTCGTCGGCACGAACGCGCTGCTCAACGCCGCCGTTACCGCTGACCGCTGTCCCGTTGTCCGTCAAGGCCGATGAGGAGGTCATCGAGGGCCTTGTTGAGGGCTTCTGAGTTGGCCGGAGTGAACCATGTGGTGCGGATGCGTTCGTTGCTTCCGTTCGGGGTCTCGTGGTCGGCCGCGAGCTGGTGCAGGGTGCGGGTCTCGTCGCTCAGGGAACGACCGACGCCCTGGAAGAGGCTGCGAACGTAGCTGTCCGCATCGTCGGCGGCGATGCCGTGGCCGATGGCCCACGACGTGAGCGTGGCGAGGTACGAGTAGTGGGAGGTCAGCGTTCCCGTCAGCGTGGAGAAGACGTTGAACGCCGCCTCGTCCTCGACCGGGAGCGCCCCGCCCAGGTGTGTGAAGAGGGAGTGGACCGTCGGGTGTGACGGGTAGGTCACCGTGACGGAGCGGCGTTCGCGTACGGCGGGCAGGGGGATGGCCCGTACCAGCGGGGCGTCAGTGGCCAGCGTCTGGCGCAGGTCGTCGATGCCGACGCCGGCCATCACGTTGACCACCACCTTGTCGGCGTCCACCGTCAAGCCGGCGAGTGCCTGGTGGCGGTCCTGACCGCGTACGGCGATGATCACCACCTCGGAACGGTCCACCACCTCCTGGTTGTCGGCGCAAACCCGCACGGACTCGAAGCGCTCGGACAGCTCCGCGACCGTGTCCGCTCCCCGAGGGGAGAGGAACACCTCCGGCGACTTGTCGCCTCCGTCGCACAGACCCGTCACGATGGCCCGGCCGATCTCGCCTACCCCGATGATGCCGATGCGCTTCACGCGTCCTTCTCCATTCAGGTCCATGCGCGTCGCCTCTCCTCGGAGGCTTGCGGACCCGGCTGACGCTATCCGAACTCCGGATCGAAGCGATTGAGAATTTTCGCGCCACAACGCAATGATTTACGGTGAGCCGTCCAGGTTCCTCCCGGTCATCCTGTCAGAGCTATTCCTGAGGTCATCGTGACGACGACCTTGCCGGCCCTCGCGCGTCCCGCCTCGACGTAGGCCAGCGCTTGTCGGGTTTCGGTGAACGGGAAGACGCGGTCGACGACGGGCCGGATCGCGCCCGCGTCAATGAGCGAGGTGAGCTCACGGAGCTGGTCTCCGCTGGCCTTCATGAACAGGAACGAGTACGTGACGCGGTGGCGCCTGGCGCGGCGGCGGATCTGGAAGCTGAGCGCGCTCATCGCCAGCCTGATGATCGGATTGACCCCGATCTCCCGGGCGAAAGCGGCGTCGGGCGGCCCCGCGATGCTGATGAGCTTCCCGCCGGGTTTGAGTACCCGCAGGGACTTGGTGAGGTTCTGGCCGCCGAGGGGGTCCAGGACGACGTCGTAGTCGTGCAGGACCGTCTCGAACGCCTGCTTGGTGTAGTCGACGATGATGTCCGCGCCCAGGCTCTTCACCAGGTCGACGTTGGCGGTGCTCGTGGTCGTGGCCACGGTCGCGCCCAGGTGTCTGGCCAGCTGGATGGCGATGGTGCCCACGCCGCCGGAGCCCGCGTGGATGAGGACCTTCTGGCCCGGCCGCAGGGGGGCCCGCTCGACCAGCGCCTGCCACGAGGTCAGGGCGACCAGGGGAAGCGAGGCGGCCTCCTGCATGGTGAGCGTGGCCGGTTTGATCGCGACGTCGTCCTGGTGCACGGCGATGAGGTCGGCGAACGTGCCGATCCGGTCCTTGCCCGGCCGCGCGTAGACCTCATCGCCCACCGCGAACCGGCTGACGGCCGCACCCACGTCGACCACCACCCCGGCCAGGTCGTTGCCCAGGATGAACGGGACCCGGTAGGGCAGGATCGCCTTGAACTCCCCGTCCCGGGTCTTGAGGTCGAGCGGGTTGACGCTCGCCGCGTGGATCCGGATCAGGACGTCGTCCGTGCCGACCCGCGGGTCCGGCACGTCACCGGCCCGTACACCGGCCTCGCCGCCGTAGCGTTCGACCATGAAGGCCCTCATCGTCGTCTCGCTTTCTCGTTGACGGCCGCTTCAGGCCGGGTTCGGCGTGGTGGCCAGGCTCTGCTTGACGTTTCGCGTGGCCTCGTCGGCGAGGATCTCGGGCAGGCCGTTGGCGATGCCGTGCAGGACCTGGGCGGCGACGTCGGCAGGGTCGGCCTTCTCGGCGGCGATGCCGGCGGCCATGTCGGTGTCCATGAACCCGACGTGGAGCGCCGAGACGGCGATGCCGCGGGGTGCCAGTTCCTCGCGGACCGCGTTGGTCTGCGCCCAGGCGGCGGCCTTGGCCGCCGCGTAGGCCCCCACCCCGGCCGGATGCCACCAGGACAGCAGGGACAGGACGTTGCACACGGCGCCGCCGCCGTTGCCCTCGATGACCGGGGCGAAGGCCCGTGTCACGGCGAGCGTGCCGAAGAAGTTCGTCTCCATCTCCAGCCGCACAGCTTTCAGGTCGCTGGCGATCAGAGGGGTGCCGGTGGAGATCCCGGCGTTGTTCACCAGCAGCGTCGCATCCGATGCGATCCGGGCCGCGGCCTGGATCGACTCCTCGTCGGTCACGTCCAGGCGCAGCGGGATGACGTCGGCCATGTCCACGCTCTGCGGGTGGCGCGCCGCCGCGTACACCTTCGCTCCGCGCTCCACGAGCTGGGCGGCCAGATGGCGCCCCAGCCCCCGGTTTGCGCCGGTGACCACGGCGACCGCGTCCTTCAGTTCCATGTCTGCTCCCCAGGTCGCGGGGCTCGTATGACCAAGCCCACGAATAGATGATGATGGCAATCTAATCTGGAGGATAGGATAGAAGTCAATCGACATCCAAGCGAAGGGGTGGCCGATGGGCCGCGCGTCACGGGCACAGGCACAGGAGAACCGCAAGCGGATCGTGGAAACCGCCTCCCAGCTCTTCCGAGAGCAGGGCACACACGTCAGCGTCGCTGACCTGATGAAGGCGGCCGGCCTGACCCACGGCGGCTTCTACAAGCAGTTCGCCTCCAAGGAGGCGCTCATCGACGAAGCCACCACCCACGCGTTCGGCGAACTCGCCCAGCGCCATATGGCCGCGCTCGAACTGCACGCCGGACAACTCGACGCCGCGCAGCAGGCGCTGATCGACGCCTATCTGTCCGTCGAGCATCGCGACAGTCCCGCAGACGGTTGCCCCGTCGCCGCGCTCGCCGGCGACATGGCGCGCGAACCCAGCAACCATGAGGCCCACCGCGTCTACGCCAAGGGCGTCAGCGACTTCGCCGACTGGCTCGCCACCGAAGACCAGGACGGCATCACCCGGCTGTGCACCATGCTCGGCGCGCTCCTCCTGGCCCGCGCCACCAAGGACTCCCCCCTGTCGGAGGAGATCCTCACCGCAGCCCGCACGGCCCTCACCGCGACCACCTGACGACGGCGGCCTTGGCCGCGGCCGGCTCGCCGGGCGTGAGCCGTACTCACGCCTGTAGCAGTCGCCGCACCCGGGCGGCCTCGCGGGTGAGGTGGTCGCGCTCCGGCAGGCTGGTCGCCGCGCGGGCGGCCTCGGCGTACAGCTCGGCGGCCTGCTCAAGGCTACCGGCGCGTTCCAGCAGGTAGGCCCGTACCGCGGCGTATCGGGGCAGGTCGGGGCTCACCTTGGCCAGTGCCGCCAGGCCTGCCTGTGGTCCGTCGGCCTCGCCGACCGCCACCGCGCGGTTGAGCCGTACGACCGGACTGCCGGTAAGGAGCAGCAACTCGTCATACCACTCCACGATCTGCAACCAGTCGGTCTCGGAGGTGCTCGGGGCGTCCGCGTGCAGGGCTGCGATCGCGGCCTGCGCCTGGTACTCGCCCAGCCGGTCGCGGGCCAGCGCCGCCTGCAGGATCGTCACTCCCTCGGCGATCAGACGGGTGTCCCAGCGCGATCGGTCCTGCTCGGCGAGCGGAACCAGGCGGCCTCCAGGGCCGGTGCGAGACGCGCGGCGCGCGTGGTGCAGCAGCATGAGCGCCAGCAGCCCCGCGACCTCGGGCTCGCCGGTCAGGGCGAAGAGCCGGCGGGTGAGGCGGATCGCCTCGGCCGCCAGGTCGACGTCCCCGCCATGCCCCTCGTTGAACACGAGGTAGAGCACGCGCAGCACGGTGGCCACGTCACCGGGCTGGTTGAACCTGACGGACGAGACGGTCCGCTTGGCCCTGCTGATGCGCTGGGCCATGGTCGCCTCCGGCACGAGGTAGGCCTGCGCGATCTGGCGCGTGGTCAGGCCGCCGACCGCGCGCAGCGTGAGCGCGACGGCCGAGGCCGGTGTCAGGGACGGGTGGGCGCACAGGAAGTACAGCTGGAGCGAGTCGTCCGCCATCTCGCACTGGCCTGGCGCGGGCTCGGCCTCGACGCGTACCTCGCGGTGCCGTCGGGAGGCGTCGGCGCGGGCCGCGTCGAGGAACTTGCGCCAGGCCACGGTGACCAGCCAGCCCTTGGGGTCGCCCGGCGGGTCGTCCGGCCACACGCGTACGGCCTCGATCAGGGCGTCCTGCATGGCGTCCTCGGCCGCCGCGAAGTCGGCTCCGCGACGGACGAGGATGCTGATCACCGCGGGGGTGAGGGTCCGCAGCAGGGACTCGTCCACCGTTCGTCACTCCGTGATGGTCGGGGGCGCGTACAGGAACGGGCGCACCTCGAGCCACTCGTGGATCGGCTTGCCGCCCGCGCCCGGGGCCGCGGACAGCTCGGCGGCCAGCTCGAGCGCCCGCTCGTAGCTCTCGACGTCGATCACCATCCAGCCGGCGATCAGGTCCTTGGTCTCCGCGAACGGGCCGTCGGTGACCGGCGGACGTCCCTCGCCGTCGTAGCGGACGAACGTGCCCTCCGGGGAGAGCGCCTGGCTGTCGACGAACTCGCCGGTGCTCTCGAGCCGAGCGGCGAAGTCCTGCATGTACTGCACGTGGGCCGTGATCTCCTCCGGCGTCCACCGGTCCATCGGCACGTCGTTGACCGCTGCCGGCGCGCCACGGTAGTGCTTGAGGAGCAGGTACTTGGCCATCGTGTTCTCCCTTGTGCGGTACGGCCCATTGTGGCCGGTGTTCAGTGCGGGGACGGAGCCGCGCGCGGATTCTCGACATCCGCCGCGACGTTTTTTCGGCGGCTGTGTGCGCGGATCCGGCTCAGGCGCTCCGGCGTTCTTCGCGCTGCCGGACGAGCTCCTCGACCGCGCTCGGCAGGGTCGTCTCGAAGTCGATCAGCTTCGCCCACGTCGGGGTCACCACGATCCGCACCATGCCGTCGTAGAGGGAGCGCACCTCCGCCTCCCACCCGACCCGCTGCTCGGGCGTCATCTGGTAGCTGCCGTTCATCTGCAGGTACTCGTCCGGGATGCCGTCGACGACGTCCAGCTCGGCCCGGCCGCGGATGAGCAGGATCTTGGGCGGGTGCACCTCGGTGTCGATCGTCAGGGCGACCATCGGGTTCGCGCGCAGAGCCGGGAGCTTCGGGGCATTCTTCGAGGTGCACATGACGATCTCCGAACCGTTCCAGGTGAACGCGATCGGGACGTTCCTGGGCGTGCCGTCCTTGGCCACGTACGCCAGCCGGGTCACGTCGCGTGCCAACAGCTCTCGGCTGATCGGCCGGTCCAGAATCTCGGTGATCTCGTTCGCTCGCATGGCCGTCCCTCCAGGGTGGTTGTCGTGATCCGCCCCAGGGACGGAGCCGTCGGAGCGTTCTCGACACCGCCGGCCCCCGAATTCCCACATTTTTCCGGCAGCCACGGCCATGGCAGCCGTGGATGGCGGCGGCTCCACCCTCGACGGCTCGCTAACGCCACTGGCCGAGTGGTTGCTGCGCAAGCCCCACAGGCGAGGACGGCTGAGGCCGCCAGGAATCACAAGACTGCTCTTTTCTGGCCTCTCCCTCTAGATTTCCCGGCACGGACACCGAGGAGGACGCGTTGACGGAGCTGTGGGCATTGGGCGCGTGGGATCTGGCGGAGCTGGTTCGCGGTGGAGAGGTGTCGTGCCGGCAGGTGATCGAGGCGCACCTACGGCGGATCGACGGTGTGAACCCCCGCGTGAACGCGATCACGGTCACGCTGGGGGAGGAGTCGCTCGCCGCGGCGGACGCGGCCGACAGGGCGCTCGCGCGGGGTGACGAGGTCGGCCCCCTGTGCGGCGTGCCGATGACGATCAAGGAGAACATCGACGTCGCGGGGTCGGCGACGACGATGGGCATCGTCGCCCTGCGGGAAGCGATGGCGGACGCCGACGCGCCCCCCGTCGCCGAGCTGCGCGCGGCGGGAGCGATCCCGATCGGCCGGACGAACATGCCCGAGTTCGGCATGCGCTGGCACACCGACAACGCGCTGCGCGGCGCGACGGTCAACCCCTGGTCCGCCGAGCACACACCGGGCGGATCGAGCGGCGGAGAGGCGGCCGCGGTGGCGACGGGTATGTCTCCGCTGGGAATCGGGAACGACGGCGCGGGCTCGCTGCGCTGGCCCGCCCAGTGTTGCGGCGTCAGCGCGTTGAAGCCCTCGCTGGGCAGGGTGGCACAGGCCGGGGAGCGGGCGGCCGGGCCGACTCCCTTCGCCTTCCAGCTGCTCGGTGTCCAGGGTCCGATCGCCCGGCACGTCCGGGACCTGCGCCTGGCCTTCGGCCACATGTGCGGACGGCCCGGCGGGGACCCGTGGTACGCGCCGGTGCCCCTGCACGGCCCGCCCCTGCCGGCGCCGGTGCGGGTCTGCGTGGTGACCGATCCCGACGGAGCCGAGACGGACCCGGAGGTGGCCGGCGCGTTGAGGCGCGCGGCCGGAGCCCTGGCCGACGCGGGCTACCTCGTCGAGGAGGGCCAGGCTCCGGCCCTCGCCCGCGCGAGTGAGATCTACACGCAGATCATGTCGAGCTACGGCCGGGTGCACCGGGAGCAGCCCCCTGTGGAGGCGGTCGCGTCCCCCGGGTTCGTGCACTTCTGGCAGGCGTACGAGCCGATCTGGACGCGAGCCGCAGGGGAGCAGGCGTTCGACCCGATGATGGAGCGGGCGTCCATCGCGCGCCTGTGGAGCGCGTGGATGAGCCGTACACCGCTGGTGCTCGCGCCGATTCGCACGCGTCCGGCCTTCCGGGTCGGATCGGATCTCGATCCCCGGTGGCTGGCCGACTGGCCGGACACGATGCGCCTGGCCGTGGCGGTCAACCTTCTCGGGCTGCCCGCGGTCGCCGTGCCTGTCGGGCCGGCCGGTGACCTTCCCCATGCCGTGCAGATCATCGGTCCGAGGTTCCGCGAGGATCTGTGTCTGGACGCCGCCGCGGTGGTGGAGGCGGCGACCGGGGCGCTGACGCCGATCGACCCGCGCTGACCGGGGCGCCGGCCGCAGACACCCGATGGGAGCCCCTCGACTCGGGTCCGCGCGATGAGCCCCGAAGTGCACGCACTCAGCATCGCTCCGGCCAGTGCCAAGTCACCCCTTAAGAGGCGCTCACCACGTCACCGGCAGGGTGTGCAAGCCGTACACGACACCGAAGACCCGGAAGTCGACCTGCTCGTCCGCATAGGCCAGCGCGAGGCCGGGGAAGCGCCGCAGCAGGGCAGGGAAGGCGATGCGCATCTCCGTCCGCGCCAGCGGCGCCCCGAGACAGTGGTGCACCCCGTGACCGAAGGCGACGTGGCCAGCGGCTCCCCGGGTGATGTCGAGGGTGTCGGGATCGTCGATGAAGGCAGGGTCACGGTTGGCGGCGGGCAGATCACGAGCGAGCCCGCGGGGATGGCATGCCCAGCGATCTCCGTCGTGGTCGTGCGGGGCGGCAACGCCTGCACGATGGACAGCCAGCGCAGCAGCTCCTCGACGGCGGGCTCGACCCGCGCCGGATCCTCGCGGATCATGGCCAGTTGGCCCGGATGCCGCAGCAGGGCCAGGGTGCCCAGGCTGAGCATGTTCGAGGTCGTCTCGTGCCCTGCCAGCAGCAGCCCGGCGACGCCGACGATCGTGTTGGCCGGTCAGCCGGTGGCGGGCCAGACGGGGACGCCGCGCATGGTGGTCCAGGCGTGGGACGCATGGCGGTGACCAGCAGGCGGAAACCAAGTGGCTTGCCCCAAGCCACAAGTGTGATCATGAGCTGGTGAACATCGTGGTGCAGTGGGTGCGCATCTATTGGACAAAGGACTCCCGCGGCGGGCCGGGAGCCGTCCGACGCAGCGCGCTCCCTGAGGCGTTCCCGCTTCCGGAGGCCGAGCCGCCCTTCGTCCATGAAGTGCTGATGCTTGAGCGGGATGACTTCTCTCCCAGCATGACCGTCACCAGCGGGCTCCCGCCGGAAACAAAGGTCGAGCTGACCGAGGCCGACGGCCACCTGCACATCCTCCCGGTTCGGGACCCGCCCGAGTGGGCGAGTAACGGACTCGACCTCGCCTGGCGGCCTGCAGCCGTGACCATGCGGCCCCGACAGACCCTGCGCTGGCAGCTCAACCATCGCTTCACCATCGAACGCGGCTGGTGCTACCGGCTCGACACCCTCAACGTCTCCTGCGGCCACCGCACAGCTGAAGTCTTCCTCCACCCACCGACGCACCGAGTCGACGAACGCTCTCACCTCTGACCCGGGCCACCGAGCTCGCGACATCTCGATACGCGATGCCGTCAGTACTGGGTTCTAGCGTGGCCGGTGACAGCGCGTGAGAATCAGCCCGGAAGGGACAGCTCCGCAATTCCGGTAGGCCCGCGGGCCCCGCTCGCCACCTACGCCTCAACAGAACGTCATGCCAGCGCAGATCATCAGGCCCCACCAGTTACAACCACCAGCTAGATCGCGCGCCACTCCTCTTCGAGGATGCTGAACAGCTCGGAGTCTCGCCAACCGTCCCGGATCAATGTGGTGTGACGATGCCGTCCTTCCCATGTCATCCCCAGCTTGCTGAGCACCCGAGCCGAACCGAGATTCCGCGGGTCGCAGGTGGCATAGATCCGATGCAGGTCGAGCTCTTCGAACCCTCGCGAGAGCAACTCCCTCCCGATCTCCGTCCCGACTCCCTGGCCCCAGAACCGTGGGTGCACGACATACGTGATTTCGCCTTGTCGGTTTCCTCGGCTCCGGACATGCAGTTCCCCCATGCCGACAACGTCGCCCTCGACGCGCGCGGCGTAAGCGAACCGCTGCTGCGGCCGATGTGACCACGCCTCAGCTGCGGCCGCCACGAACGCGCGGGTTTGCTCTTCTGTATTTGGCCCCCAGGTCTGGAAGCGGGAAACCTCGGCGAGGGAAGCCCAGGAGTGTACGGCTCGCCAGTCTGCGAGCTCAACCCTGCTCAAAGTCACCGATGGTCGAACCACAAGCTGATCTTGCCATGTTGGGGTGCCGTTAACGAACGTGTCACCAGCCCCAGTGCGCCACGAAGCGCTGATCTGTCCGTGCGGAGGTGAAAGACCACCGTTGTTCTGCCGTCGTGCTGGCGGAGCAAAGCTGGAGGCAGCCCAACCCTGGAATCGCTGGGGAGGGCGGGAGCAGCCTCGACAAAGTCGGGTCGGCCTGGCACTACCGGATGGGCCGGGCCCGGTGAGCGAGACGAGAAGGCATACGCGAGAAACCGGTGTCGTTACGCCTCTTGATGTGACGCCAGCTCAAATCCGGTGGATATGGGCTGGTCAGCGGTGCGCACCCGTCCCCTCATTCCGGGGCGGGGAACTCCTGGTCGGGCATTGGGGCGCCCGGTCGGGAGGCCATGGTGAAAGGCCACGGCGTAGCCATGGCGAGGCCGCAGGGGTATAGCCGGGTGCCTAACTCGTCGAACGGACAGCAGTGAACGTGGGAACCCCCGCGCTCACTCCTCTCCGACCTTCCAGCCAGGAAGGTGGGCGGGGATAGGCGCGATGTCCGCCGAAGGGCGCGGGTGGGACGGAGCCGTCGTAGTACTCCGAGCTGGGGAGAGCCCGGCGCATGGGGAAGGGCGGCAGCGTGTCGAGCAAGGAGAAGAGTGCAATGTCCGAAGATGCGACGGTGAATACCGGCGCTGGGAGATGGCCGGATGCTGATTCGGCCTTCTTCGCAGTACGGAGGATGCAGATCAAGTTGCACCGTTGGGCGACCGATGATCTCGGTCGCCGGTTCGGTGACCTGTTCAACCTCGTCTATGACCCAGCGTTCCTGGTGCACGCGTGGGAACGCGTCGCCTCCAACGCCGGGGCACGGACGGCGGGCATCGACCGGGCCACAGTGGCCTGGATCGAGACCCGGATCGGGGTGGAGACCTTCCTGGAAGAAATACGCGACTCGCTGAAGTCCGGCGAGTTCGAGCCGGTCGAAGTGCGGCAGGTGATGATCCCCAAGGCGAGCGGCAAGCTTCGCAAGCTGGGCATCCCCACCGTCACCGATCGGATTGTCCAGGCCAGTCTTAAGGCGGTGCTCGAACCCATCTTCGAGGCGGATTTCCTGCCGTGCTCGTATGGGTTTCGCCCCAACCGGCGGGCGCAGGACGCGATTGCCGAGATCCACCATCTGGCCAAGGCACGCTCGGACTACACCTGGGTGCTGGAGGCGGACATCACGGCGTGTTTCGACGAGATCGATCACACGGCGCTGATGGCCCGTCTGCGGGTGAGGATCAAGGACAAGCGGGTCTGCGCGTTGGTCAAGGCGTTCCTGAAGTCCGGAGTCATGACGACGGCCGGAGACCGGGAGGAGACACCGGCGGGCACTCCGCAAGGCGGGATTCTCTCCCCGCTGTTGGCCAACATCGCCCTGTCGGCGCTGGATGAGCACTTTCACCAGCAATGGCGGGAACTGATGGGGACCAACTACAAGCGGGAACGGCGCACCAAACACCGTCTGGGCAACTGGAAGCTCGTTCGCTTCGCCGACGACTTCGTCGTCATGGTGAAAGGCGAGCGCCATCACGCCGAGGCGCTGCGCGAGGAGGTCGCAGCCGTGCTCGCCCCGCTGGGGCTGCGGCTGTCACCGGAGAAGACCCGTGTGGTCCACATCGACGAGGGCTTCGACTTCCTCAGCTTTCACATCCGCCGGATGCGGAAGCGAGGGACGAACAAGCACTACGTCTACACCTTGGTGTCCAAGAAGGCGATCCAATCGATCAAGGACAAGGTGAAGGCGAAGACCTACAGGTCAACCCGCCATATGAGCTTGGCCGAGCTGATAGGCAGTCTCAACCGGCTTTTGCGCGGGTGGGCGAACTACTTTCGGCATGCGGTGGCGAAAGATGTGTTCAACGCGATCGACTCCTTCACCTGGCGTCGCGTCGCGAACTGGATCTTCCGCAAACACTCGCTGCTCAGCCGCCAGGAGATGCGCCGCAGATTCTGCCGACCGGGCACCTGGAAGATCGTTCATGACGGCATCGAGCTCACTGGCGCAGCCAGCGTGAAGGTGACTCGATACCGCTACCGGGGGCACAGCATTGCCACCCCCTGGACCCCGACACCGGCAGCCGCCACAGCCGGCGGCTGACCACGGTCACGACACGTGGAGAGCCCGGTGCTTTGAGAGGAGCACGCCGGGTTCGGCGGGCGGGCCGGGGAAACGGACTGATCGCAAGGTCAGCACCGCGCCCCGGCCCGACCCAACAGCGCGGGTGATCATGACTGATGAGGCGGTTGTAATGGTGACGTCGTCCCCGTGGCGGCGTGCGGCCGGGAGTTCCAGCGCTGGGGGGCGCTCCAGCGGCGCCTGCTCGCCTCCGCGCTCGACGCCGTCCGGCCAGGCGGTGTCGTCGCCTACGTGACCTGCTCGCCGCACTGGCCGAGACCGGCGTCGTGGTCGCCGACGTGCTCAAGGGCCGGGACGACTTCGAGATCCTCGACGCCCGCGCGTATCTGCCAGAGGTCGGAGGACTGGGCGTCGGCTCTTACGTGCAACTCTTGCCCCACCCGCACAATACCCACGCCATTTTCCTGGCACTTCTCCAGAAAGGGTTTTAGCGCAGGGGGGCCCTTGCCCTCACAGGCATTTGCCTCTAGCCTCCGTGAGCGTCGGGCGGATTGCGTAATCCTCCTACGTCTAGGGAGTGCGTGTGCGACGTTTACTGGCTCTGTGCGTCCTGTCCACCATGCTCGTGGCGGCCCCGGCCCACGCGGAGGCGCAGACGTTGTACGAGGCAGAGGACGCGACGCTGGTCAAGGCGGTCGTCTCCAACAGGTCGCCCGGCTACAGCGGCTCGGGCTTCGCCGACTACGACTCCGCGACGGGCGCCTACGTCGAGTTCGCCGTCCCCGCCGACGCGCCCGCCGAGGTCGACCTGATCTTCAGGTACTCCAACGGCAGCACCGTCGATCGCCCGCTGGACGTCGCGGTGAACGGCGTCAAGATCGCCACCCGGCCCTTCTCGCCCTCCACCGACTGGGCCACCTGGCGCTCCACGACCGTGCGCGCCACCCTGAAGGCTGGCGCCAACACCGTACGCCTGACCACCACCATCGCGAACGGGCCCAACCTCGACAAGGTGACGGTGCGCCCAGTGGTGGAGGAGCCGGGCGGCACCGTGGTCACCTCGATGGCCGCCCTCACCGAGGCCATCAGGACCGCGCAGCCCGGACAGCGCATCGTGCTGGCCAACGGAACCTACGCCGTCGACGCCGCCATCCCGATCGCCGGCAAGAGCGGCGTCACCATCGCCGCCCAGTCCGTCGGCGGCGTCACCCTCACCGGGTCCAGAACCTTCACCTTCAACAGCTCCGCGAACGTGGCCGTCGAGGGCTTCGTCTTCAAGCAGCGGACCGGCATCGTCGTCCCGTCGAACTCCACCGGCATCCGCATCGCCAGGAACACCTTCCAGCTCGCCGAGGTCGACGGCGCCGAGACCCACTTCCTGGACGTCCAGGGAGACGACGCGGAGGTGGCCAACAACCTGTTCGCGGGCAAGACAGAGCACGGCGTCTTCCTGCAGGTCGGCGGCGCGACGATGCCGCTGCGCGTGGCGATCAGGCGCAACCACTTCCGCGACAACACCTCCACCGTCAACGGCAGCGAGGGCATCAGGCTCGGCCTCGGCGCCCTCGGGCAGGTCTCGGCGCGCGCGGTGGTGGAGCACAACCTGTTCGAGAACGTCGTGGGCGACGACGAGGTGATCTCGGTGAAGGCCTCGGACTCCGTCGTACGGCACAACACCATCCGAGGCGGTGCCAAGGGTGTGCTGACGCTGCGCTTCGGCTCGCGCAACACCGTCGAGGGCAACCACATCATCGGCGGCGACAGGGGGATGCGCGTCTACGGCGCCGAGCACACCATCGTCAACAACCACATCCAGGGCGTGCGGCGGGACGGTGTCTACCTCGGAGCCGGTTACGACGCCATCCACGACGCGGCCGTCAGGGTCAAGGTGCTGCTCAACACCGTCGTGAACGCCGGTGGCGCGGCCATCTCCGCGCAGGGCGGCTCCAACCCCGCCACCTCCCCGCTGGTCGCCGACAACCTGTTCGCCCGCGCCTCCCAGGGAACGCTGATCTCGCTCGGCAACGCCGTCACCCCCACCGTGCGCGGCAACCTGTCGTGGGACACCGTCTCGGGCACCAACCCCAAGCTGGTCCAGGACGCCAATGGGATCCTTCGTCTCAGCTCCGGCAGCCCGGCCGTCAACGCGGCCAAGGGCGGCTACCCGGCCGTCTCGCGCGACCTGGACGGCCAGACCCGCCAGGGCGCCGCCGACGTGGGTTCCGACGAGTACGCGCCGGAGATCGGCCCCGGCCCGCTGACCGCCGCCCAGGTCGGCCCCAAGGCGGACTAGCAAGCCGCCCTCAGCCTGCTCGGCGAGGTGCCCACCGGCAAGATCCGAACCACCACCCCCGACGGACGACTCGTCTTCCACATCTTCGCCGCCCTGGCCGAGTTCATCCGCGAGCTCATCGCCGCCGGCACTCACGAGGGCCGTGCCGCCGCGAAAGCCCGCGGCCGCACTGGGGGCCGCCCGACAGTGGTCAACGCCGAGTTGCTGAAGGCGGCCCGTGATCTGCTACCTGATCCCGGCCGGTCGGTCACCTCGATCGCCAAGCTGCTCGGCGTCAGCGTGGGAACGCTGTACAACCACATCCCCGACCTTCAAGAGCTCCGCTCAGGACAGCAGTCGAGTCTCAAGTAGAGGGCCTGGCCTCGCTCGTTCGGGGCTGGTGACACGTTTGTTAACGGCACCCCATGTTCGGTTGGCAGCGATTCACGACGGTCGCGGTTCGGAAACGTCGGGATCGACCCCACCTGGTTCGCGCCCTTCGCCCCCCGGGTCTGACTGGCGAGGGTAACGGTAGGGAGTTCATAGCCCCCGAGCTCTATCGTGGCCTCCCCAGACCTGCGGTCACCGGCCGGGCTGCGCTCGTGGCCGTGATGGGCGCGCTGCTGCACGAGCCCGCCGGGCCTGGCCGACGGCGGCTGCTCGCCTACCTCGAACTCCAGGCCGAGGCGGCCCGGGCTCCCTGGCTGGCCGCCATCTTGGACGGCATCGCGGCGGCCGACTTCACCGCCTTCGAGGAGGTACAGCGGGCCGCCGGGCTTCCGGTCACACCGGAGCGGGCCGCCGCCGTCACCCTGGCCATGCATGCCGCGATTCCGCACCTGCTCGCCGACGGCCCCCGCGCCCTGGCCACGGCGGGCCTGGACGACCCTGGCCGTTTCGCCGGCGACCTATTGGACGCGGTCTACGGTCGTGCCGAGGAACAGGGTGAGGAAGACGCTCATCGCCGCCAACCGGTTCCACACGGCCGCACCTGAGAGGACTACGGTCGACAAGGGCCAGGTGTCACGGCTTCAGGCGGGTGAGGTTGAGCTGGGCCAGCCGCTCCGGGTCGGAGAGGATGTCGATCGTGGCGATCTTGCTGTCGGAGATGGTGAAGCTCATGACCGAGATGAGCCGGTCGCCGATGGTGTTGACCAGGCCGGCGAGGCCGTTGACGAGGGCCGGGTGGGTGGCGGCGCTGGTGGCCATGCGCTGGAAGGTGGCGAGCTGTCCGGCCACGGCCGCGGCGCCGCGGATGACCTTCATGCCGCTGGTGAGCAGGCCGCCGTCGGCGCGCAGCACCACCTCGGGGTCGAGGATGGATACCAGCGCGTCGAAGTCGCCGCCGCGTGCGGCGGCCAGGAACGCGTCCACTACCCGACGCTGAGTGGTTAGATCGGGGTCGGGGTTCGGGGCTGCGCCGCGTACGCGCTGACGCGCGCGGCTGGCGAGCTTCTTGGCTGCCACGGGGGTGCGGTCCAAGATGGGTGCGATCTGCTCGAACGGCATGCCGAACATGTCATGGAGCACGAACGCCAGCCGTTCGGCCGGGGTCAGCGACTCCAGCACGACCAGCAGCGCCAGGCCCACCGAGTCGGCCAGCAGCACTTCCTGTTCCGGGTCGGGGGCGGCATCCGCACGGCTGATCACCGGATCGGGCAGGCGCTCCTCCAGCGACTCCTCGCGCCGGGACTTCCGGGCGCGGAGCATGTCCAGGCACACCCGGCCGACCACGGTGGTCAGCCAGCCACCGAGATTGTCGATGTCACCCGAGTCCGAACGCGCCAGCCGCAGCCATGCCTCCTGGACCGCGTCCTCGGCCTCGCTCAGTGAGCCGAGCATGCGGTAGGCGACCGCCTTCAGATGGGGGCGGTGCCCCTGGAACTGGTCGGCCAGAAAGTCTTGCGGCGTCACGGTTGTCTTCCTCTCATCTCTGCCACGTCAGAGAGCTGACGCATCAAACCAGTGAAAGGTGACCGCGAACGAAACCGGTCACCCTTTCCCGCGCCATCCGTCACGCAGTCACGCCTGCCCGACCCCGCCGTGCTCGTCCCCGAGCTCAAGGACATCGGCGGCGCCCTGTACAGGGCGACAGGGAACGGCACGATCCGGCTCGTACCGCATCGCCACCGCCCCCGAGCCGGACTCCAGCCGGCTCATGAGCTTCAAGTCGACATGCTTCGACAGCCCCGCGAACCGTGAACCCGCCGCCTGCCGCAGCGGTGTGCGCCAGGCCGGGGCACGCGGCCGCCGAGTGACGGGGGTCAAGAGCTATCGCACGGTGTAGAAAGTGCCCTAATATCCGCTCTCGTGATCGTCAATGTCCTCACCGGATTGGCCCTGCTGGCCGGTCCTGCAGCGGCCGACCCCGTGATCGGCGCACCCGAGCTGACCCATAACGAGCTCTACAAGAAGGGCAGGCTGGCCAAGATCAAGTGCTCGCTGGACAAGGGCACCAGCAAGGCCTCGACCGAGAAGTACGTCAAGAACCTGGTCGGCTGCCTCAACAAGGCCTGGGGCCCGTTGATCCCCGAGTATGAGGACGTTGACGTCAAGTTCCTCAAGAACCCCAAGGGGACCTGCACCGGGGTCGAGTTCAAGGACTCCTTCATCGACCTGTGCTACGACATCGACGTGCGTCTGGCCAACGACTGGATCAAGGCCAAGGACGACCTGGCCATCCAGATCCAGTTCGCCGGCGCCTTCGCGGGAGTGATCCAGGGCGAGACCGGGATCGGCCGCGCCTACTCGGCGCTGCCGAACGACGGCGACGAGAAGTTGCTCGACGAGCACCGCCGCCGCTTCAGCTACCAGCAGGACTGCCTGGCCGGGGCGACGATGAAGGCCCTGGGCCGCACGGCCAAGAACTGGAAGCCGCTGCTGCGCGCGGAGGCTCCCAATCCGGTCGACGAGGGCTACCGCAAGCACTGGCACTCGAACGTGACCAAGAACGAGCTTCACTGGTTCACCCAGGGCTACCAGGCCGGCAGCCCCAAGGCGTGCAACACCTGGAAGGCCGCCGAGTCCAAGGTCAGCTGATGCAGTCCGCCAGGCCCCGCTCGTAGCGGGCCTGGCATTTGCCGAGCAGCTGGGGCTCGGTGATCCCTCCCAGGTCAGGAGGCATGGGGGAGAGGGGTCGAGACCCGTCAGGGTGGCAGGCCTGGGCCCGTCATCCAGCGAAGGCCGTCCGGAGGAACTCGAGGATCTCCGCCCGCGCGGCCTTCGCCTGCGGCACCACGCCCGGCATGCTGAGGAACGCGTGCGTCGCTCCGGGATGTTCGGTGAGCCGCGCGGGTGTCCCGGCCGCTCGCAGTCGTTCGGCGTAACCGCGTCCGTGATCGGCCAGCGGGTCAATGGTCGGCACCACCACGAGCGCCGGGGCCAGGCCGCCCAGATCGTCGGCATGCAGCGGCGACATCGCACGGGGATCGGTTCCCGGCGGGACGGCGAAGCGGTGGAGCAGCCGCATCTGCGGCATGGTGAGGGTCGGGCTGGTGGCGTGCCTGCGCATCGAGGCGTACTCGAACATCGTCGAGGTCAGGTCGACGGCGGGGTTGACCAGCACCTGCGCCCGCAGCGGCAGGCCTGACTCCCTGGCCCGGATCGCGGCCAGGGCGGTGACCATCGAGCCGGTGCTCTCACCGAAGACGGCGGTCCGCGCCGGGTCGACTCCCCACCGCGCGGCGTGCGCCACCACGTGCTGCAGCACGTCCCAGCCGTCGTCGACGGCCGCCGACAGCGGGGTCTCCTGGTCGAGGAGACGGTGCTCGACCGAGACGACGACCGCGGGCAGTCGCGCGGCGAGATGGCTGTTGACCCAGTCGCTCTGCGCCGCCGTCCCCACGAACCCGCCTCCGTGCACGTGAAGCACGAGCGGCAGGCCGTCACGACCGCCGTCGCGCCCGGACGACGGCCGGTACACCCGGACAGGGAGCCTGCGGCCGGGCAGCGCCACCTCCTGCCACTGGATCGCGGCGTCGCGGTCAGGAAAGCCCGTGACCACCCGCGCCAGGCGGGAGGCCCGCTTGCGGTTCTCCGCGTCGCGGAAGGCGACCAGTTCCTCGGCCGTCATCGCCGACCAGTCCGGCTCCTTGCCCAGAGCGCGCAGCCGCCGGATGCCCAGCGGCGGCCGCTCCATACCGGTGACCTCGCTCATGCCTTCTCCTCCGTCGAATAGTTTCGCTACCGCAAGTATCGATACCGAGAGTAGCGTAAGGGGATATCGTGTGGCCATGAGCCGAGCGAGCACATCCGCCAGACCGCCCGGTCGTCCGCGCTCCGGCGTCAACGCCGTGGTCTTCGCCGCGACGCTGAGCACGATCGACGAGCTCGGCTACGCGCGTGCCACCGTCGACCGCATCGCCGCCGCGGCGGGCGTCGCCAAGACGACGATCTACCGCCGCTGGCCGTCGAAGGGCGAGCTGATCGTGGACTGTCTCCTGGACGCGTTCGGCCCGATACCGCTGGAGGGCGCCGGTCGAGCCGAGCTCATGTCCTCGGCCATCCACTGGATCGCGGCCAAGATCGGCGAGCCCGGGGTAGGCGACGCGTTCGCAGGCGTGTTCAGTGACGCCGTCAGCGATCCGGCCCTGCGCGAGATTCTGTCCACGCGGCTGCAGGACCGCTACCGGCTCGCGCTCCAGGACGCGCTCGGCGAGCCGGAGCACCGGGTCCTGTTCTTCATCGACGTCGTCGTCGGAACCTTGCTCCACAGGATGGGCATGACCGGCGAGCCGATGGTCGACGCCGACGTCGCCGCCCTGGTCGAGATGGTGCTGCCGTACTTCGCTGACGGCACCGATCCGACCTGAACCTGCTGTCGGACGGGCGGCGCAGGCGGCCAGAAGGTCGCCTGCGCCGCCACATCATCCGCCCTCACTGGTGATCGCCTACTTTGGAATGTGTGATGAGTTCGAAGGTGCGGAATCCGCCCCGCCCGGCCGGCATCCGGGCCCCGGCGAGCTGGGCGGGAGCGGCGAGCGCTGCGCCTGGGCTGCTGGTTTTCACCGGGGAGATCGGCTCGGCCGCCTCACACGCGCACGCTGCCGTACAGGTGCTGCTGGTGCTCGAGGGCGAGGTGCTGCTGACCGACCGGCGTGGCCGCCGGCGCCACGTGAGTGCTGCGGTCATTCCCGCGGGTGCCCGGCACGAGCTGAGCTCCACCGCCGGCGCGCACGGCCTGCTGGCCTACCTCGATCCGGCCGGCCGGGCGGGACGGGCGGCCACCGCCCTGGTCGCCTCCAGCGGCGACCCTGGCGAGGTGGAGACCTGGCAGGCCGCCGCGCAACCCCAGGCAGGGGAGCCGGCGGACGCCGTCTCGCCGGTGTCGGCCGTGCTCTGCCCGGCTGCCCAGCCCGAGGAAAGGGCCGGGCTCCCGGTGGCGCTGGCCGGCGCCCTGGAGGCGATCCCGCAGCTGATCAGCGGACCCCTGCTGCTGGAGGAGCTGGCCGCCCGCGTGGGCTTGTCGGCCAGCCGCCTGGGCCATCTGTTCGCCGAGCACCTGCACCTGCCGTATCCGGCCTGGCGGCGCTGGGCCCGGTTGCTGCATGCCATGGAGGCGGTGCGCGGCGGCGCGACGCTGACCGACGCCGCCCACCGCGCCGGGTTCGCCGACAGCTCCCACCTGACCCGCGCCTGCAGGGAGATGTTCGGCCTGGCCCCCTCGCACCTGCTGCACACCATCCGCCCCGCCACTGCCGACGCCACCTGAACCAGCTGCTGACGGCAACGTCCACGGGGCAGCCTTCCGCCCCAAGGCCGGAGGGCAGATCCAGTAGGCCTGGAGGTCGGCGAGTTCGCCGACATTCTCCTGCGGCCGCGACGGCGATGACTCCGTCACTGGCTCCAAGGTCAGCGGATCCGTCCAAGCCCCGGACGGCCGACCGCCGCGACGCTGGACGGCATGCACCGCACCCTGATCCAACCTGTGATCCGCTATGGCTACGTACCGCTCATGCTGCTCGGCGTCAACGGCGTCGCCGTCGCCCTGGCCGCCTCCGGCGCCTCCAAGCTCTGGCTCGTGGGCCTGCTGCTGGCCGCGATCGGCTGCTCGTTCGCCGCCGAGCGGGCCCTGCCGTACGAGCAGGAGTGGAACAGCCCTGCCGGGGACGGCGGCCGTGACGTCGCCCATGCCGGCGTCAACGAGTTGCTGCTGCTCGTCAGCGTGGGCATCATCCCGCTGCTGGCCGCCACCGTCACCGTCGTCGATCTGTGGCCGCACTCCTGGCCCTTCGCGCTGCAGGTGCTGGCCGCCGTCCTGATCGCCGACCTCGGCATCACGCTGACCCACTACGCCAGTCACAAAATCGGCGTGCTGTGGCGCTTCCACGCCGTCCACCACTCCATCAAGCGCTTCTACGGCTTCAACGGCCTGATGAAGCACCCCCTGCACCAGACCCTGGAGATGAGTGCCGGCGTCGCCCCGCTCATCCTCATCGGCCTACCGCTCGACGTCGCCTCGGCCCTGGCCGTCACCGTCGCCGTGCAACTGCTGCTGCAGCACTCCAACGCCGACTACCGCATCGGCCCGCTCAAGTACGTGCTCGCCCTCAACGAGGGCCACCGCTTCCACCACCTGAAATGGGCCGGCATCGGCGACGTCAACTTCGGTCTGTTCACCCTGATCTGGGACCACCTGCTCGGCACCTTCTCCTACGACCCAGCCCGCCGTTTCACCTCCGACCAGCTCGGCATGGCCGCCAAGCCGAACTACCCCACCGGCTACCTGGCCCAGCTGGCCGAACCCTTCCGCGCCTCCGGCAGCTGCCACACCACCGACGCGCCCACCGACGACGAGGTCCTGAGCGCCGCCCGCGACTGACGCCGCGGCGGCGCGCGGCAGGAGCCGCCCTGCTGCCGGGCCACGTTGAGCGGGCCGGTGTCTCACTCCTTCGCGATCGCCTCGCGTACGGCCGGGACGATCTCCCTGGCCCAGCGGGCCAGGAGGGTGAGGTCCGGGGCGCCGTGACCGGGGGAGAAGAGCGTGAAGCCCGACGCGCGGTGCTCCAGCACCGCCTCGGTCAGCTCCTCGACCCACTGGGCGACTGAGCCGCCGAGCCAGCGGCCGTCGCGGTCGCGGGTGGCGGCCAGCGGCTGGTCGGTGACGCGTCCGGGGAAGTTGAAGATCGTACGGATCTCGCTCGGGTCGCGGCCGACGGCCGCCGCCGCCTCGTCGATGACCGGCCGCGAGGCCCGGTAGCGCTCGCTGAGCCAGTCGGCCGCGTGGCCGGGGATCCAGCCGTCGGCCACCCGGCCGGTGGCGGCCAGGGACTTCGGGCCGACCGACCCGGTCCAGACGGGAGGCGCGGCCACCGGAGCGGGTTCGATCTGGTTCACCTGGTAGTGGCGGCCCTGGTAGGTGACCGGAGGGCCGCCCCCCGACAGCAGCTTGACCAGGACGATCGCCTCCTCGAAGGCGTCCACGGCCGCGCCCGGCGCCAACCGAGGCACCCCCATGTCGGCGATGCGGTCCCACAGCCCGCCCGCGCCCATGCCCAGCACGATCCTGCCGCCCGACAGCGCCGACAACGACGTCACCATTCTGGCCAGCATGGGAGCGGGCCTGGTCGGCAGGTTGGTGACGTTGGCGAAACCGGCAATGTGCTGGGTACGCCCGAGAACGAAGCCGAGCGCGGCGTAGGCGTCCAGACCTCGGCCGATGTAGGGATGGTCCGACAGGGTGAAGATGTCGAGGCCGTCCTGGTCGGCCTGCTGGGCCATGCGTAGCAGGTCGGGTATGTCCTCGACGCCGGAATGCGCGCCAAAACCGAAAACAACGTTATGTGCGGACAATGCTCCGCCTTTCTGTGCAGATGGAAATGTTCACCGGGCGGCTGGCCGGTACGCTCTCGTCAAAGGTGATCGCCGATGGCCGCGCACACCTTTCGTACGCCTCGAGCCGGGTGTGGTCCATGTCAGGCGGCGCCGAACTGCTCGGTGAAGCGGCCGGTGAACAGGTCGGCCCCCTTGTACGCCGAGACGGTCTCGGCCGGGACGACGGCCGGGCCGTCAGGAGTGGGCAGCTGACCGACACCCCCACGCGGGCCGAGGGGCAGCAGGATCATGGGGTGAGGCAGCGGCCGGTAGGTGGCCGCCGGGTGCTCGCCGCGCAGCTGGGCGATGATGTTCTGGGCCACCACCTCCGCGTGCTGCATCGCATACCCGGCCATCTTGGTCTCGGCCACGTCGGTGAGGTCGCCGATGGCGTAGACGTGGTCGTACCCGTGCACGTTGAGGGTCTCGGTGACGGGCACCTGCCCCTGCGGCGTACGGGTCGTCAGCCCGCCGTCGGCCAGGTAGTCGCTGTTGACGCGCACGCCGTGCGCGCGGAACCAGATGTCGGCGGTGATCTCCTCCCCGCCGGTCGTGGCGACGGTGAAGGTCGCCGCCTGGCCCGGCTCGGTCGCGGGAGGCGCGGTGAGACCGGTGCCCAGCCGCAGGTGGATGCCCAGCTCGTCGAGCTGACGGTGCAGGTCCTCGCGCATCTCCGCGGGAAAGGCGGCCAGCAGTCGCTCGGCCGGGTCGACGATGGTCACGTGCTTGTGCGGCCAGACCTCCTTGATCTCCCCTGCCAGCTCCAGGCCGACAGGCCCGGCGCCGAGGATCAGCACCCGCTCGGAACCGGCCAGTTCCTTGTGGGTCCTGAGCAGGTCGTCCAGAACCTCGTCCCTGGAGTCAGAGGTGGGCTTGGCGGGGTAGGCGTAGCTGGAGCCGGTGGCCAGAACCAGGTAGTCGGCCTCGACCCGCCAGCCTGAGGCCAGGGTGACGCCGCCGGGGTCCACCGAGACCGCGCGGTCGCGCACCACCGTGCCGCGCCTGAGCCACTGGTCGTAGGGGTAGAACATGTTGGCCGCCCAGTCGGGCTGGGTCAGCGCCCGCAGCGAGCCTGCCGAGTTGACGAACGCGTCGCGGGGGTCGATGAGGACGACGTCGGCCTCAGGGTCCAGCGCCTTGGCAACCGCGGAGCCACCGTAACCTCCGCCGACGATCACGACTGTACGACTCATGATTCACGCTCCAACACGAAAGAGGTTGAGTTCGTGCTACGAACAATATTAGTTCGTGGCACGAACTGCAACTCCTTCTCGAGTTCAGCGCGTGGGGCCTGGTTCCAGGAAAACGGTGGGAACCTTGTTGTCCATGACGACGCGGCCGAGCAGGGCGGCCAGTGTCTCTCGTTCCTCGGCGGCGAATTTCGAGGTCAGCTCCTCGATGCGGCGGCAGGTCTCGGTGTAGAACTCGTCGGCGAGCTTGGCGCCCTGCCTGGTGAGCGCCACCCTCACCGCGCGGGAATCCTCGGGATCCGGCTTGCGCTGGACCAGGCCGTTGCGCTCACTGCGGTCGACCAGGCCGGTCAGGCTCGACTTGGCCAGACGGAGCACCGCCCCGAGCTCGCTCATGCCGTACGGCTGCGCCATCAGGACACACAGCAACTGGCCCTGCTGCTGGGTGAGGCCGTACTCGCGGGCGGAATCTGCGTACACGGCATTCACCAGGAACGTGGACCGCACCAGCGCCGCCACCGTCCCGATCTGGCCGTCAACTTGCTTGCTCACTGCCCCAGAGTAACAAAATTCGTGGGACGAACTACCGTCTCGGCCGCCCTCTGCGGGTCCGTTCAGCGGTCGCGCGCGGCGGCGACCACCGCCGGCACGATGGCCAGTGCCAGAACTCCGCCACCGATGGCCAGGAGAGGGTAGCCCGCCGCGGCCACCACGAGTCCCGAGGCCAGGCCGCCTGCGGCGCCCGCGATGGCGATGGAGACGTCGACCAGGCCCTGGGTTCTGGCGCGGGTCGCCGGCGGGACGGCGTCGGTGATGATCGCGGTGCCGGTGACCAGGCCGAGGTTCCAGCCCAGGCCCAGCAGCGCGAGGGCCACCGCGAACAGGGTGACGGAGTGGCCGGGGGCGTTGGCGGCCACGATTCCGGCGGCCAGCAGGGCCAGCGCGGAGGCGGCGGCGATCGTGAGGCGGCCGTAGCGGTCGACGAGCCAGCCGGCCAGGGGCGAGGGCAGGTACATCGCGCCGATGTGGATGGCGATGACCAGGCCGGAGACGGCGGTGCCGTGGCCGTGGTCGTGCAGGTGGACGGGTGTCATCGTCATGATCGCGACCATGACCAGCTGGGTGAGGGCCATGACCAGCGTGCCGACCAGCACGCCGGAGCGGCGTCCTTCGACCGCCGGGTACGTCCGGCCGCCGGCGTCGGCCGCCTGCGCGTACGCCGCGGCGGCGCGTTCGGCCTCCAGGGTGCGGGCCAGCAGCAGCGGGTCGGGGCGCAGCCAGACGGCCAGGACCAAGGCGGCTATGGCGTAGGCCGCGCCGGCGATCAGGAACGGCCCTGCCAGGTGGGGGATGCCGAGGCTGAGAGCGAGGTCGCCGGTGGGTGCGGCGAGGTTGGGGCCGACCACGCCGCCCAGGGTCGTGGCGACCAGCACGGTGGACACGGCGCGGGCGCGGTGCGCGGGGGAGGCCAGATCCGCCCCGGCGTAGCGGGCCTGCAGGTTGGTGGCCGTGCCTGCGCCGTAGACGAACAGGGCGAGGAACAGCAGGACGGCGTCGCCTGCGACGGCGGCGGCGATGACGCCCGCGCTGCCGACCGCACCGGCCAGATACCCGGTGGCAAGGCCGGGGCGGCGGCCGCGGGCCTGGGAGATCTGCCCGACGGCGATGGCCGCCAGCGCGGAACCGGCGGTACCCACGGCGCTGGGCAGACCGGCAAGGCCGGTGGAGCCGAGCATGTCCTGTGCGAGCAGGGCGCCGACCGTCACGCCGGCCGCCAGCCCGGCGCCACTGAGGACCTGGGCTGCGACCAGGACGCTCAGGATGCGGCGCTGCGCCTGGGGGTGCGGGCGGTCCTCGAGCGGGGCACGCACGGTATTCGTCACAAGAGCGTTCTTTCGAGAGGCGTGGCCCGGCCGGACGGGGCTCGCGGGTGAGGTCGGTGGCAGGCCGAGCCGACGGGCCCCGCCGAGGTATCGGTCGGGGCCGGCTGCCCGGCTGCGTGCTCAGCCCCTGTCACCCAAGTCCAGGCGGTCGATCAGCCCGGCGTCGGTGAAAGCGGCCACCAGTTCGTCACGGCCCTCGGTGAAGTGCGCCCAGCTGTCGTAGTGGACGGGAACCACCCGGCGGGCGCCGAGGATCCTGCAGGCCTCGGCGGCCTGCGCGCTGTCGAGGACGATCAGCGCGCCGTCGAAGAGGACGGTGAAGCGGGGAGCTCCGGCGAAGAGGATGGCGGTGTCCACGGGGCCGAAGCGCTCGGCGATCTGCTTGACCAGGTCGAGCGAGGCGTTGTCGCCGCTGACGTAGACCGTGGGCAGGCCCTCCCCGGTCAGGACGAATCCGACGACCTGGCCGGTGAGCGGTTCGACCTCCTCGCGTGCGCCGGGCCCGTGGACGGCGGGCACGCCCGTGACGGTGATCGTGCCGCCGCCGGGGCGGTCCAGCTCGATCGATTCCCAGTCGGCCAGCCCCTTGGCGCCCTTCCCCAGACGCTGCCCGCCCCCGGGGGTGGTGAGGGTGAGCGGGACGTCGGCGAGCAGCGCTCGGCCTGCGTGGTCGAGGTTGTCGGGGTGCTCGTCGTGGGAGAGCAGGACCACGTCGATACGGCCGAGTCCGGCCGGTACGGCGGAGGAGGGGGCGGTCTTGGTGAGCCGGCCGCCCGGCACCTGGTAGTCGCCGGGAGCGTCGAAGGTCGGGTCGGTCAGGAAGCGCAGGCCACCGTACTCGAACAGGGCGGTCGGACCGCCGAAGACGCGGACGGGGAACTGCTCGGTGGTGGTTCCGGTACTGGCCATATAAGAACACCTCACGGATGAGAATCGGTTTATCCGTGAAGGACGGTACCTGTCTCTCACGGATGGATGCAAGCCGTACCATGAGGGCTATGAGCGAGACCCTGACCGCCGAGTCGGTGTTGCCGCCCGCGCCGGGGGCGGAGGACTACCTGGCCCTCGACTTCGTCAACAGCGCCATCGCGCTGCCCGGTGGGCAGTTCATCGATCTCCTCGGCACCCCCGGGGCGACGAACCAGTGGCTCACCGAACGCGGCCTGGCTCCGGCCGATGCCGGGGTGCAGGAGATGTGCGCGACGCAGCTGCGTTCGCTGCGCGAACATCTCAGGGGGTTGTTCGCCGCCCGTGTGGCCGGGGTGCCCGCCTTGCCCGCGGCTCTGTCCGCCGTCAACGACGCGATGAGCAGGGCGCCCACGGCCGCCCTGCTGCAATGGGACGAGAAGAAGGGCCCCTACCGCGCGACGCCGTGCCCCACCACCGAGATCATCGACCGCGCTCTCGCGACCCTCGCGGCCAACACGGCCGACCTTCTCACCAGCCCCGACGCCGAGCGCCTCACCACCTGCGGTTCCACCCCCTGCAACCGCTACCTGCTGCGCCACGGCCGCCGCCACTGGTGCTCCATCCGCTGCGGCGACCGCGCCCGCGCGGCCCGCGCCTACGCCCGACGCACCCAGTCGAAGCCAGACTGACGAACCCCCGGCGCGACGGCGCCCTTCGTGCCCGGACGGCACGGCGACGCACAGGCATGCCGGACACCGGTACGCCATCGCGTCGTCGAGGCGGAACTCGATCGTCAACCAGACCGAGATGTCGCTCTTTTCTCGATGGTGTCTCTCATCCTCCGTTTCTTCCCGTGATCGTGATTGTTTGCCTGCCTGATCAGGGGTGCCGAACAATCTCGCCGTCACGATCCTGGTGCCACAGGCCTCGGGGGAAGCGGTCAAGGGGACCGCTTGCCGCCGGGGATCGGGAAGACAGGACGGGGTCTGGCATGAAACGCATGAAGAAGGTCGGTGTGGCGCTCGCCGCCGCTACGTTCGTCCCGTTGGGGTCGCTGGCCATGCCCGCGCCGGCGCAGGCGGCCGCCGCTCACCTGGAGATGCAGTGTTACTCCGGCGGGTATCGCGGGAGCCTGCGGGTGTACTACAACAGCACCTCCACGCACGACATCTTCAACCGGCTCAACTGGTACAGCTCCGGCCTCGCCCAGGGCCCCAACAACAAGGTCGAAATCAAGATCTTCAAGGACCTGTCCTGGAAACCGGACCAGGCCGTCAAGACCTGGAAGATGAAGACCCGTAAGGGCTCGGGAGGACGCAGCGTCAGCGTCGCCGTCAATCGGAGGGACAAGATCTACGTGACCTTCACGTTCACCTTCGACAAGCGCAAGGGGACCATCGACGGCAGCTGCTATCGCCGCAGCCGTACCATCTGACGGATCGTCAGCGGCCCGCCGAGGCGGCCCAGTCGCTCGGAACGACGAGAGTGCCTGGGCCCAGGGCTCGGCCACCGATCCCACGCATGGGCCAGCCAGGCCTTCCAGGAGGCCGCGTGTGTGGGTGGTCTGTGATGAGGGCGTCCAGAGCTGTCCGATTGTCACGCTGTGCCGTTCGCGTGCGACCGGTGAGGGCCGGGCGGCCGATCAGGTGCGGTGGAAGGCGTGGCGGTAGGCCGCGGGGGCGACGCCTCGGCGCGCGGCGAAGTGGTGGCGCAGGGTGTCGGCGCCGCCGAACCCGGCCCGCACGGCCACGGCTTCCACACTCAGGTCGGTGGTCTCCAGTAGTTCCTCGGCGAGCTGGAGCCGCCGTTCGAGCAGCCACCGGTGCGGTGTCGTACCCGTCAGCGCCTTGAACCGCCTGGCGAACGTCCGCGGCGACATCGCCGCGCGCGCCGCGAGCACCTCCACCGTCAGCGGCCGGTCGAGGTGCTCAAGGATCCAGTCGAGCAGCTCCGACAGCTCGTACGGTGTGCGTGGCGGCGGCATGGGCGCCTCCACGTACTGGGCCTGCCCGCCGGAGCGGTGGGCAGGCACGACCAGACGCCTGGCCAAGGCGTTGGCTGTGGCGGCGCCGTACTCCAGGCGAATGAGATGCAGGCAGGCATCGATCCCGGCCGCCGCCCCGGCACTGCTGAGCACCGGGCCGTCCTCGACGTACAGGATGTCCGGAACGACCCGGACGCGGGGGTGGCGCCGGGAGAGCAGTTCGGCGAACTGCCAGTGAGTGGTGGCACACCGGCCATCGAGAAGCCCGGCGGCGGCCGGCAGGAAGGCGCCCGTGCAGACGGTCAGCACCCGGGCGCCGCGCCCGGCGGCCTCTCGCAGGGCCGCCAGCAGGGGCTCAGGGACGGGCGCGTCGAGCTGCGGCCAGGCGGGAACGGCCACGAGATCGGCGCCCGCGATGCGGTCCAGCCCGTGCTCGACCTGGACGGAGAACCCCGAGGTCGTCGGGATCGCGCCTGGCCGCGGCGCGCAGACGGCGAAGGTGTGGACGGGCAGCCCGTCGTCGGCACGATCCAGGCCGAACACCTGGCAGACGATCCCGAGCTCGAACGTGGCGACGCGGTCTCCGACCACGGCCACGACGTTGCGGATCACGACATCGACTATGGCAGGAAATTCCTGCACTTGGGCATTTCTGCCACTCACGCCAGGCCTCCTGCCGATACGAGGCTTGAGGGCATGACATCGAACATTCACCGCAGCCCCGCGCGAGCGTTCCCCCTGCCTGGTCGGGGACGCTCCGTGGCCGCTGTTCCGGCGCCCGGTCCCGGGCCGCAACGCTGGGCGGGCGCGCCGAGCGCCGCGCTCGACGCCGACGGCACGTTCGTCCTGGCCTACCGTGTACGGGACGGCGAGGACCACAACGTCGTGGCCCGCTCCGCGGACGGCGAGCGCTTCGCCACGGTCGCCCTCCTGCCACGCCACCGCTTCGGCGCGGCGATGGTGGAGCGACCCGCCCTGGTGCGCACGTCGTCCGGCCGCTGGCGGCTGTACGTCAGCTGCGCCACGCCGGGGACCAAGCACTGGTGGATCGGAGTCGTCGAGGCCGCGTCCCCTGAGGGGCTGGCGGAGGCGGACGTCCGGCCGGTCTTCGAGGGCGACGCGCGTACCGGGGTCAAGGACCCGGTGATCCGGTACGACGGCCGGGAGTGGCGGGCGTGGATCTGCTGCCACCCACTGGAGGTACCGGGCGAGGAGGACCGCATGACCACCGCGTACGCCACCAGCCAAGACGGGCTGCGCTGGCAGTGGCTCGGCACCGTTCTCACCGGCCGGCCCGGCTCCTGGGACGCCCGCGGCGCCCGCCTGACGAGCGTCCTGCCGGACGGCCGCGCCTGCTACGACGGACGCGCCTCGGCGGCTGAGAACTGGCGCGAACGCACCGGCCTGGCGGCGCCACGGAGCCTCGGCGACTCGCCGCTGCTGACACCGGTCGCCGGCTCACCCGTCGCGGATGTCCGCTACCTCGACGTGCTTCCTCTCCCGAACGGTGGCCACCGGCTGTTCTACGAGGCCCGTCTACCGGACGACAGCCATGAGCTACGCACGGAACTGGTGAGCCACGCCGCGAAACCGCCGTCGCTCGACGGCTCCTCGACGGCTCCTCGACCGTGACGGGCATCCTGCGGCCTTCGCATAGACACTGTCTACGCAGCGATGGTAGACAGTGTCTATGCAGGAGGATGACGCCGGGCTGCGTGCCCGTCTGATCAAGGTCGGCGTGGAGTTGGTGACCCGCGAGGGGACGCAGGCGCTGTCACTGCGTGAGATCGCCCGGCGGGCCGGAGTCTCGCACGGCGCGCCGCGCCGTTACTTCCCCACCCACCTGGAACTGCTGTCCGCCATCGCCCGCGAGGGCTTCGCGGCCCTGGGGGCCGAGGTCGCCAGGGCGCTGGGCGACGGCCAGGCCGATCCGCGTGCGCAGTTGACGACGCTGGGCCGGGCCTATCTCGGCTTCGCGCTGGCCAACCGCGGCATGTATGAGCTGATGTTCCGCCACGACCTGCTCGAGAGCAACCATCTGGGCCTGCGGGAAGCCAGCCTGCCGCTGTTCCACCTCGTGACGGATCTGCTGATGCGGGCAGGCCTGCGGCCGGGCGTGGACCCGCGGATCGCCGCGGGCGTGTTGTGGGCGAACGCGCACGGCCTCGCCCAGCTGTGGGGGTGGGGCAGCCTGCAGCTGACCACCGGATCGGCTGAGCTCGAACCGCTGTTGCGGGCCACTCTGGAGGCGCACCTCGGGCCGGAACCGCGGTGAGGCCGGGTCGCCGGCGCCACCTCACGCTGACCTGCAGCGTCACGGGGGCGGTCATCGTCGCCCTCGACGGAACCGTGCTCACCATCACCCAGCCCGCCCTGCAACGCGACCTGCACGCCTCCTTCGCGCAGGTCCAGTGGACCAGCACCGGCTACCTCATCGCCGTGGCCGCCCTGCTCGTCCTCGCCGGCAGGCTCGGCGACCGCTACGGTCACCGGGAGGTCTTCGCCGCCGGCACCCTGGGCTTCGCCGTCACCTCGGCGGCGATCGCGCTGGCGCCCGACATCGGCTCGGTCATCGGCCTGCGCGTCGCCCAAGGCCTTTTCGGCGCGCTGCTGCAACCGGCCACGCTCGGGATGCTGCGCGCCGCCTTCCCTGCCGACCGGCTCCCGATGGCCATCGCCGTGCGCAGCAGCGCCATCGGCCTGGCGGCCGCCGCCGGCCCGCTCGTCGGCGGCGCGCTGACCACCCACTTCGGCTGGCGCTCGGTGTTCCTCCTGAACGTGGCTCCCGCGCTCGCGATCGGCGTAGCCGCTCTGGCCGTCCGGGTGCCGGCGCCGCGCAGCACCGGCACCGGCACCGGCACCGGCACCGGCACCAAGGCTGGTGGCCGCACGGCCCGGCTCGGCCTGACCGGCGCCTGCCTGCTGGCCTCGGCCCTGGCGTGCCTCGTCCACACCCTGGTGGAGTTACCGCGCACGGGATGGACCGTGGGCACCTCGCTCGGACTGACCGCGGCCGTCGCGGCGGGCGGCGCGTTCGTCCAGCACCAGCGGGTCGCCACCCACCCGCTGATACCCCGGCAGGTGCTCGCGTCGCGGACGCTGACCGCAGCGCTGGCTGTCCTGCTGGCGGCCTCCGCGGCGATGTTCGGGGCGCTGTTCGTCGGCAGCTACTTCCTGCAGGAGGTGCTGGCGCTGGACCCGCTGCAGAGCGGGCTGCGCGTGCTGCCGCTGGCGGTGATGATGGTGGTCGCCGCGCCGGTCACCGCCGTGCTCCTGCGTCGTCAAGGTCCTCGCCGGACAGCCCTGGCGGCGATGGCTCTGGTCAGCTTGGGAATGGTGCTGCTGGCCGGCGCGGAGAGGTCGGCGGCCTCACCGGCGATGGCGGGGGCGTTCCTCCTGCTGGGCGCCGGCTTCGGCACGGTGATGGTCACGGCGACGGCCGTCGTCGTGCAGCAGGCGTCCACCGACGACGCGGGGGTGTCCGGCGGGCTGAAGCAGACCATCTTGAACATCGGCCCGGCGCTGGGCATCGCCCTGGCCACCACGTCGATCACGCTCATCGCGCCCGGCCTGGCCGGTGACGGGGCAGCGCGGTGGACAGCCGCGGCCTTCGGCGGCGCGATGGGGCCCACGCTGCTGCTTCTCGCGGGCGTCGCCGCGCTCGGTGTCCCTGCGGCCCTGAGGCTGCCCTCGCGCGCCGCCACCGACCGGGTATCGCGCACATGAGGGAGGGCCTGCGGTCACTCCCCGGCTGCTTCGAGGAGGATCTGCGCCAGTTCGCGCGGCTGGGAGAACATCGGCCAGTGGCCGGTGTCCATCTCGACCAGCCGCCAGTGCTTGCTGGTCAGCAGCGTGGTCACGTCGTCGCTGAGCTCGGCTCCTGCGAGCAGACAGTGGATGTACGTCGCCGGAAGTTCGTCAAGTGGCCGTGCCAGCACGGCGGGCTCGGTCAGGGTGGCGCCCGGGTGCGGCGTCGAGCCACCCACGATCCGGGCGATCTGCTCGTCGGTGAGGCCCTGGCCGTCGTAGTGGGCCGCGGGCACGAGCGGCCAAAATCCTCCGTTGTCGGCGATCGACGCCTTCACCGTCGCCCCACCGTCCGGCCAGGCGGAGACGAACGCCTCGCCATCGGCCGGCACGCTGGAATCGACGAAGATCACGTGGGCCAGCCGGTCACCGATCCGCTCCGCGGCCTGACCGACCGGGATGCCTGAGTAGCTGTGACCCACCAGGACGACGTCGCGCAGATCCTGGCCTTCGACCTCGTCGACTATGTCCTGGACGTGGGTCTGCTGCCCGGCCGGCACACCCCGCCTGTCGGCAAGACCGGACAGCGTCAACGGGTGGGCGCCCTGGCTGGCCGCGCGCAGATACGGCACCACCTCGTCCCACGCCCACGCCCCGAGCCGCGCGCCTGCGACCAGTACGAAATTCGCCATGGCCGCACCGTAACGGAGCAGCCTGACAACCACCCGCTCGCGTATGGGAGCTGACGCGCGTCGTTCGGCGCGCTTGGCGCCTCCCAGTACGGAGCGGCCGGCGGCGGCCCGCAGAAGGTGACAACTGTCAGGACGACACTCCGTAGCGGGTGGCGATCGCGGCGGCGCGGTTGCGCAGGGAGTCGCGCAACCACTGCGGGGTCAGGGCCTCCGCGCTCGTAGCCAGCTGCCACAGCGCCCATTCGGCGTGTCTCGGATCTTGGAAGGTCACCTCCAGCCGCAGCCAGCCGTCGGCGTCGGCTTCTTCGGCAAGGACGGCCAGCGCGGTGCCCACCAGGTCCTCCCGCCGCTTCGGGTGCACCCGTACCAGCACGGTGACCTGGTCGCCGCCGGTCCGGAACCGCGTGCTGCGTTCCTGCCAAGCTCGGTCCAGATTGACCCGGTCTGGTCGTTGTGCGGGTTCGGCGAGTTCCTTGGCGGCCATGATCCTGGACAGCCGGTAGGTGCGGTCCGCGCCGGACCTCGTGGCCAACAGATACCCCCGGTCGCGTACGGTGACCAGCCCGATCGGGTCCACCGTGCGCCACTTCGGGCTCTGGTCCACGGCCGCGTAGTGGATCTGCAGTTTGTGTCCGGCGAACACCGCGCGCAGGACCTCGGCCACTATGGCGTCAGGCACCTCCTCATCGACCAGCCGACGCGAGAGGAGGTCGGTCTCCGGGTCGATGAGCAATCGCTCGGCCGCGCCGGCCGCGGTGTCCCGATAGCTTTCGGGTAGCGCGTCGACCACCTTGAGCATCGCCGAAGCGAGCGCCGAGCCGAGGCCGAAGGCCTGCGCGCCGCGCCGCGATCCGGCGACCAGCAGGGCAAGAGCCTCGTCGTGATTCAGCCCGGTGAGCTCGGTCCGGAAACCGGGCAACAACGCGAAACCGCCGTGCCGGCCGCGTTCGGCGTAGACCGGGACGCCCGCCGCGGACAGCGCCTCGATGTCGCGCAGCACCGTGCGGGTGGAGACCTCCAGCTCGCGGGCCAGCGCGGCCGCGGACAGCCGACCGTGCCGGCGCAGCAGCAGCACCAGCGACACCAACCGGTCGGCGCGCATACGAAAACTCTACCGAAATACACGACACAGGATGTCGTGATTTGTTGGGAGGCTCATCAACGACCAGAAGATGACGGCTACCGAGCCGATCGACGTAGCTGATGTCGACATATCGAATGGAGCTGATGTGGCAATGGAGCGAGCAGCGGTCAACCCGTGGGCATGGTCGGTGGAGATGGGCTACAACCAGGGTGAGGTCGTCTCCGGGCACACCCGGACCCTGTACTGCGCCGGGCAGACCGCGATGAGCGGCGACGGCAAGCCCCAGCATACCGAGGACATGGCGGCGCAGTTGGCGCTGAGCCTCGACAACCTGGAGGCCGTGCTCGGCGAGGCCGGCATGACCCTCGCGAATCTCGTCCGGCTCAACGTCTACACCACCGACGTCGATCGGCTTTTCCAGCACTACGGCGTGCTGGCGTCGAGGTTGGGCGCCGCAGGGGTGGCGCCGTCCACCACGATGCTCGGGGTGACACGGCTGGCGATCCCCGATCTGATGGTCGAGCTCGAGGGGACCGCCGTCGCGTGATGTGACCTCGCCGCCTCCGGCGCAGGGCTGCCGGAGGCGGCACGAGTAGGAAGCAGGTGGGTGATGTCGGTGCTCAGAATGGTGACAATCGGCGTCTATGGCTTCGGCGGCGAGTCCTTCCTGCAACGACTGCGGCAGGCCGACGTCCGTCTGCTGCTCGACGTACGCCAGCGCCGCGGCGTCCGCGGACCCGAGTACGCCTGGGCGAACGCGGGTCGGCTGCAGGCGGCCCTCGCCCGTGCCGGGATCGCCTACGAGCACCACCGCGAGCTCGCTCCGACCACCGAGTTGCGCCAACTCCAATACGCCGAGGATGACCGGCAAGGGGTCGGCAAGCGCTCGCGCCGCGAACTCGCCGCCGAGTACACGCGCCGCTACACCACCGAGATCCTCGAGCGCGCCGACCTCACGCCGATCGTGTCGGAGCTGCCGGGCAGGGGGACCGCGGCGCTGCTCTGTGTCGAACGCGACCCCGACGCCTGCCACCGCTCGTTGATCGCCCAGCGGCTGACCGAGCAGCACCACGTCACGATCGAGCACCTGCGCCCGTTGTGAGGCGTGCCGCCGCCGCTCCGGCCAGCGTCCTGGATCACGCCCGAACCTGGCACGCGCGCGCCGGTCAACCCAGCTTCTTCATCCTGACAGCCTGTTTGAGGAAGACGACGCCGTCGATGAGGCCGAGCTGGGCCGCGTCCAGCGGGAAATAGGCGAAATCGTGGGAGACGCGCGGGGCGGGCTTCGTGACGGCCTCGGCCAGGCGGCGGGCGTCGAGGAGAGCGTGGTCCCACGGGAGAGTGGACAGCATGCCCTCGACGGTGTCCGGTGCCGGGGCGTCGTCGCCGACCGTGCCGAGGGCCGAGGCCAGGAAGGCGTACCGGTCGCCCAGGTGCGTCGCGGTGATCGCCCCTGCGCTCCACCACTCCAGTCGCTGGTCGCCGAGCGGCATGACGCTCTTGTTCCGCTGCAGGTGCAGGTTGGAGGCGAAGACCAGGGCAGGGCCGTGCTCGGCGACCGCACGCAGGTTGGCGGCCATCATCGCGTCTCGCAGGGCCGACAGCCGGGTCCACCGTTCCGGGGACGCGTCGGCCATCCAGTAGTGGTAGCGGAGCAGGCCGGTGGCGGTGCGCCCGTAGAGTGCCGCCCGCTCCCTGTCCTGCGCGCTCAACCGCGGCGCCTGCGTGTCGAGCAGCGCCACCAGGTCGTCGGCGATCAGTCGCAGCCGCTGGGCGTCGGCGGACTGGCCGATCGACTGGGACGGGTCCATGGCCGTGGCCTCGTTCGACCACCGCTCGTCGGGGCCCAGCAGCGTGTCGAGGGTTTCCCTGGTCCAGGGGAGCGGTCCGTCGAGGAGGCCGTGGAGGGCGGTGAGCGCCTCGCGTGGGCTGGCCGCCCAGTACTCCAGGGGGGCGTCGAACCCGAAGAACCGGAGTTTTTCGTCATGCTCCTCGTTGTAGGCGCGCATCCAGCGCACGAGCTCGCGGTTGGCCGGTGACGCGCCGAAGGCGTGGCTGAAGCCGCGCTCCATGACGTCATCGAGCGTGTGCGCGCCCGTCGTGAGGTGGTCGTCCACCACCAGGCCCATCAGACAGTCGCTCTCGATGGCGAACGACCGGTAGCCCTCGTGCTCGACCAGATGCCGGAAGACCTCGTTACGAATCTCGCCCAGCTCCTCCACGAAGTGCCTGGCCTCGCCCAGGCCGAGCAGCAGGGGCTTGGCGGGCAGCGACCGGAGGAAGGCCGAGACACCCGCGCCGTCGAGCGGGCGGGCCGTGTCCTTGATATCCATGGCTTCAACGCTATCGTTGAACCTTCGGTGTAAACTTTTTCCGGTAAACCCAGCGATCGTCACGATGAACCGTCAATCGGGGATGCACTCATGAGGCCGGTGGACCTGGCGCGCGAGCACGGCCTGTCCACTCAGGCGATCAGGAACTACGAGGACGCCGGCATCCTGCCCGCGGCCGAACGCACCGTCCACGGCTACCGCACCTATACGCCGCTGCACGCGCACGCCCTGCGCGCCTTCCTCGCCCTAGTGCCCGGGCACGGTCACCAGACGGCCACGTCGATCATGCAGGCGGTCAACCGGGGCGCCACCGAGGACGCGCTGCGGCTCATCGACGAGAGCCACGGCCAGCTCCTCGACGACCGCCGCACCCTGCAGGCCGTCGAAGCCGCGCTCCGCGATCTGGCGCCCGTGCCGCAGGAGCGCGGCGACACCTTCATCGGCCCCCTGGCCAGGAGGCTCGGCATCCGCCCTGCCACCCTGCGCAAATGGGAGAACGCCGGGCTGGTCCGGCCAAGCCGCGATCCGCAGACGGGCTACCGGGTCTACGGCGCGGCCGACGTCCGCGACGTCCGGCTGGTCCACCAGCTCAGGCGGGGCGGCTACCTGCTGGAGCAGATCGCCCCGCTGATCGCTCAGGTCCGCTCCGCCGGAGGCGTCGCCCCGCTGGAGTCGACCCTGCACGACTGGCAGGCCCGCCTGTCCGCCCGGGGCCGCGCCATGCTCAAGGGCGCCGCCGACCTGGACGCGTACCTCTGCGCCCGCCAGCCCTGAGGCCGAGCCACGTCCACCACAGGCAAGGTGACCACCGTCTTCACGCCCGGCCGGCGCTCCTTCCGTGCGCACGGCCCTACCAACCGCCGCTCTTTCGGTCCATGCGACGAAGCGGCGCGGGGCTCTCGCCCAGCACAATCCGAGGCGACAGTGCCGTTGTGAAGGAGAACGCCCCGTGAGCACGTCTCTCGATGTCCGCCAGATGGTCCGCGACCTGGAAAGGCTCGTCACCTGCGAGTCGCCTTCGCATGACGTCAAGGCCACGATGCGCTGCGCCGACGTCCTGACCGAGATCGCCTGGCGCATCACGGGGCGGCGGCCCGAGGTGGTGAGCAGGCAGGACAGGCCGCATCTGCTGTGGCGGTTCGGCGGCAGGACCACGGTGCTGCTGGTCGGGCATCTGGACACGGTGTGGCCGCTCGGCACGCTCGACCGCTGGCCGTTCGAGGTCGACGGCGATCTGGCCACCGGGCCCGGCAGCTTCGACATGAAGGCGGGGCTCGTCCAGGCGCTGCACGCGGTGTCCACGCTGACCGACCTGGACGGCGTCACGCTGCTGGTGACCACCGACGAGGAGCTGGGCTCGCCGACCTCGCGCGCCTGGATCGAGGAGCAGGCCCGCGGCGCCAGGGCGGCGTTCGTCCTGGAGGCCAGCGCGGACGGCGCGCTGAAGGTCCAGCGTAAGGGCGTCTCGCTCTACGAGGTGATCGTCGGAGGAAGAGCCGCCCACGCGGGGCTGGAGCCGCACAAGGGGGTCAACGCCGCGGTGGAGCTGGCCCACCAGATCCTCGCCGTCCAGGCGTTCGAGCGGGACGGCACCACGGTCACTCCGACGGTGCTCAGCGGCGGGACGACCACGAACACCGTGCCCGCCCACGCCGGGTTCACCGTGGATGTCAGGGCCGAGACCGTCGCCGAGCAGACGCGGGTGGACGCGGCCTTCGCCGCCCTGCGAGCGCACCTTCCCGGGGCGTCGGTCGAGGTGAAGGGCGGGCCGAACCGGCCGCCGCTGGAGAGCTCCAGCTCCGCGGAGCTGTTCGCCAGGGCCGTACGGCTGGCACGTCAGCTCGGCCTGCCCGAGCTGCGGGGCGTCGCGGTCGGCGGCGGCTCCGACGGCAACTTCACCGCCGGCGTCGGCGTGCCCACCCTGGACGGCATGGGCGCGGTGGGAGACCACGCCCATGCCGAGGGCGAGTACATCGTGATCTCCGCCATGGCCGAGCGCGCCGCCCTGCTGGCCGCCCTGATCGACGACGTCCGCGCGGGCTGACACCATCGCCTTCCACACCAACACCGAGGCGAAGAGCTGGGACCTCCTCTTCAAGATCGTCGAAGCGGGGTTCGGCATCACGATCGACGCGTGAGCACGAGGCTCCTGCCGACCCCTGTACGGTCTCGTATGACCGCTCGCCCGTGACGGTCGCCTCGCATGAGGCCGTCATCGAGTGATCTCGAGTCCCGTCTCTGTCACTCCGGTTGGTCACTGAGCGTAGAGGCCCCGGTGATCGGTGATGAGCGGTCAACGGCGGCGGCTTTGATGCGTTCGAGCAGGGGCGGGCTCCAGTGGGTGCCGTAGGTGTCCTGCAGGCGTGACAGTCGCCAGTCGTTGCCTGTGACGACGCCACGGCACAAAGGCGTGTCACAACGGCAGGCCATCGACCACGCTTCGACGCCGGTGTGCGTGGCGTAGTCGATGGTGAGCTCCTCTCCTGGATCGACATCGCGTCGTGCGATCACCGTTGCCGCGTCGCGGTGCCAGAGTGTGGGGTCGCAGGAGTGGTTGCCGTAGCGCACCGGGTGAGCCGGATCGAGAAGCAGGTGGATGCCTTCGGCGACGGTGAGGCTGCTGTAGGGCGGTGTGAGGCGGGCCAGAATCTCATCGGTGATGACGCGTCCGCCGAGCCGCATCACGACCTCGTCCTGGCAGATCTGCTTGATGGCGAACAGGCCGGTGCCGTGGATCGGGGAGTGCTGGGGCCGAGCGCTCGGGCTGAGCCAGCAGTCAGCCTCGTATGTCCCGCTCATGGCCTCACGCACCGTCCTTCACGTCCGACGGGGACCCGCCGGTGAGCGGGTTGGGCCGGTACCGTACGTTCACGACGGCCGTGGGGGCGCCTTCGCCGACGCGGTGCAGGCGGATCGGCTCACCGCCGGGGTTGTCGTAGAGCCGGATGCCGTCGCCGAGCAGGACCGGTGCGATGTGCAGGTCGATCTCGTCGATCAGTCCCCGTTCGAGAAGCTGACGGCCGATGGAGGGTGAGAACACTTCCAGGTTCTTGCCGCCGGCCGCCGCCAGCCCGATCCGCACCGCCTCGGCCGGGCCGCAGTTCAGGAACGTGACGTCGTCGGCGGGCGCCGCGTCCTCGGGGTGGTGGGTGAGCACGAAGATCGGTCCTTTCCAGGCGCCGCCGTACGGGCGGCTGTCACCGGAGACGTCCCAGCCGTCTCGGCCTCCCAGCACGGCGCCCGTGGTCTGGACGTACTCGTCGATCAGGCCAGGACGGGCTGACATCCCGGTGGTCATCCAGTCCATCTCGTGGTTCGGCCCTGCCACGAAGCCGTCCAGTGACATCGTGAAATGCCAGAGCACCTTCCCGCCTGCGGTCTGCGGCTCGGTGTCGTTCATTCGTCGCCTCCTGCTACCTGCCTGCGGTTTGTGACGTCGCCGAAAGAAGAGGGCTCTGCCTGTCGCTCGGCTACGGTGCCGGTCTCCGTGCCCGGGCCGGGAGGTCACTCAGCCTGGCAGGGATCGGTACATGCCGATAGGGTCCGATCCTGTGGGCCGATCGAGGACCAATTCGGGCCTGGCCGAGGACCTGCTCATCGAGCTGAACCGCGAGGCCGGGGTGCCGCTGCACCGGCAGATCGAGGCGTCCATCCGCGCCGGCATCCGGGCCGGACGGCTGCGAGCGGGCGCGTCGCTGCCGCCCAGCCGCACCCTCGCCGCCGGTCTCGGGGTCTCCCGCGGGGTGGTCGTGGAGGCCTACCAGCAGCTCGTCGCCGAGGGCTACCTCGCCAGCCGATCGGGGGGCTACACCCAGGTGGCCGCGTCGATGCCGCCGGCCGCCGACGGCGCGGGCTCCGCGGCTTCGACGGCGCAGCCGGCCGCGCGCGCGCCCGGCTTCAGGGTCGACTTCGGGTACGGGCGCACCGACGTGTCGCAGTTCCCGCGGGCCGCCTGGCTGCGCTCGGTTCGCAGCGTGCTCACCACCACGCCCAACGACCGGTTCGCCTACCTCGACGGGCGTGGCGTGCCGGAGCTGCACGTGGCCCTGTGCGACTACCTCAACCGGGTGCGCGGCACATCGTCCGTCCCGGGCAACGTGGTGATCTGCAGCGGCTACGGGCAGGGCATCGCGCTGCTGATCCAGGTGCTCGTCCGGCACGGCGCCAGGCGGATCGCCCTGGAAGACCCGTCATCCAACGACGACGCCCGGGTGCTGGCCGCCGCCGCCGGTCTGGACGTGGTCGGCATCCCGGCGGGTCCGGACGGCGTGCAGGTCGATGCGCTGCATCGGGCCGACGCCGATGCGGTCGTGCTCACGCCGTCGCACCAGTGGCCCACCGGTGGAGTGCTGTCGGCCGCGGCGAGGGCCGAGGTGATCGGCTGGGCGAAGGACCGCGGCGCGCTCGTGGTCGAGGACGATTACGACGCGGAGTACCGCTACGACCGGTCGCCGGTGGGCGCCATGCAGGGCCTGGCGCCCGATCAGGTCGTCTACTGCGGTACGGCCAGCAAGACGCTCGCGCCGGGGCTGCGGCTCGGCTGGCTGGTCGTGCCTTCCCACCTGGTCGCCGACGTCGCCGCGGCGAAGGTGCTCGCCGACCGCGGTTCGCCGGTCATCGACCAGCTGACGTTCGCCGACTTCCTCACGCGCGGCGAGTTCGACCGCCACCTGCGCCGGATGCGTCCGGTGTACCGCCGCCGCCGCGACGCGCTGCTGGACGCCCTGCGCGCTCACCTGCCCGATCTGCAACCGGCCGGGATCGCCGCCGGGCAGCACGTGGTCGCCTGGCTCCCGCCCGACCTCGACGAGGCGGCGGTGGTGACGGCCGCCGCCCGGCACGGGCTCGGCATCCACGGCCTCGGCCCGTACCGGATCGCCGGCACCGGACCTGGCGGCCTCATCTTCGGCTACGCCATCCTCGGCGAGAGCGCCATCGCCGAGGGGGTCGCGCTGCTGGCGGCGGCCGTCCAGGAGGTACGGGGATCCTGATCCCGCGCAGGTGCTCGGCCGGTGGCGCGCATCCAGGACCTGCGCATCAGTGTGCCGGGCGGATGTTCTGGTTCAGGTGGAACACGTTGGCCGGGTCGTACGCGGTCTTCACCGCGGTCAGCCGGGCCAGCTTCGCGTCCGAGTACGCCCGCCGCAGGCCGCGCTGCCCATCGGCCAGTTCGTCGGCCGTCAGCGAGTTGACGTACACCCCACTCGCGTACGGCTCGAGCGACGCACCGGCGGCCCGGGCGGCGCCCATCCTGGCATCGTCCTCGGCCGGGTCGCTCCAGCGAGAGCCGGCACCGAACTCGAACATCGTGCCGCGGTGGCTGAACGCCGCGTCTGCTTCAGGGACATCGGCGATCGCGCCGCCGTGCGCCTGCAGGCCGACGCCCGGCAGGTGCGGGCTCGCGCTCAGGTCGGCGCCGCCGCGCAGCAGGAACGCCTCGATCGCCGCGGCGGGGAATCGCCGCAGGTAGTGCCCCTGGGAATAGCGGCGGTAGGCGTGAGCGCCGGTGGAGTCCTCGCGTCGCTGAAGTTCGAGGTACGACGGGGTGGTGACGCGCGACGCGATCGGACGCCCGAGCGCCCGCATCGCAGGGAGCAGCCGGCTGCCCTCGGCCGGGTCGCCGACCCACACGAACCCCAGCGTGGCGATCGGGCCGGTGGGGCCACTGGTGACGCTGGCGGTGAACGTCGCATGCCGGGGCGCGACGGCGTTCAGGTCGCGCCAGCCCTCGATGACCGGGACGGCGTCCTCGGCGCGGAAGTCGAACTCGGCGACCAGCGTCCGCGTGCCGGTGTGATGCAACTGGAACTCGAACTCGGTGACGATGCCGAAGTTGCCGCCACCGCCGCGCAGGCCCCAGAACAGGTCGGGGTTGTGGTCGCGGCTCGCGGTCACCACGTCCCCCTCGGCGGTGACCATCGTGTAGGAGACGACGTTGTCGCAGGCCAGGCCGTACTGGCGGGCCAGCCAGCCCATGCCGCCGCCGAGCGTGAGCCCGCCGACGCCGGTGTGCGAGACGTTGCCGGCGGTGGTGGCCAGGCCGTAGGCCTGGGAGGCCCGGTCCAGCGCGCCGAGCAGCGCGCCGCCCTGCACCCGGGCCCGGCGACGGGCAGGGTCGATCCGCACGCCGCCCATGGGCGTCAGGTCGATCATGAGACCCCCGTCAGGTACGGCGAAGCCTGCGACGTTGTGGCCGCCGCAGCGCACGCCGATCTCCAGGTCCAGTTCCCGGCCCATCCGCACGGCGGCGACCACGTCGGCGACGCCCGCCGCGCGGACGATCACGCGTGGCCGCCGGTCGATCATGGCGTTCCAGACAGTACGGGCGGTGTCGTAGCCGGCGTCGCCAGGCGTGAGGAGCCGGCCGTCGAAGCGAGTCGCTGTCGTTGTCATGCCTCTCAGCCTGACAGGAATCGGTACCCTCGATAGGGTCCGATCCCGTAGGCCGAATGAGGACCAATTCGGCCTACCACTCCGAGGCGCGGGTCCGCCGGGGGGCCGCGATCGAGCGGCCCGCCGGCGTTGATCACGGAACGGCGGTCAGATGACGCTGATCCGTATGTTGCGGAAGCAGACGCGCCCGGTATGGGCCTGCAGGCCGAGGTAGGCGGGCGCGTCAAGGGTGGTCGGCAGGCCGCGGTCAGGATCGGTGTTGGCGAAGGTGGTGACCTGCCGGCCGTTGAGGATCACGGTGTAGTCCTGGCCGCGGACGCGGATCTCGTAGTCGTTCCACTTGCCGGGTGGCCTTGCCGGTGCCGCCGTGTAGGTCTGGCCTTCGACGCCGTAGATGGCGCCGGTGCGGTGGATGTCGGCGCCGTCGGTCCGGGCTAGATCATCGATCTGGATCTCGAAGCCGAAGTCGTCCGCCACCCAGGCGGTGTTGTCGTAGCCCTTGCGGGTGGGATCGGGGAAGCGGATGTACACCCCCGAGTTGTCGTCGGGGCGCGTCAGGCGGTACTGCAACCGCAAGGAGAAGTCGGTCGGGGTGGGGCGGGTGCACCACAGCAGGCCGAGGCCGTCACCGGGGATGGACTGCAGCGCGCCGTCCACGATCTGGAATCGACCGGCGCCGGCCATCCGCCAGGCGCTCATGTCGGTGCCGTCGAACAGCACCTCGTGGTTGTCGCTGGCGACGAAGCGGCGGGTGGGAGTGAGATGTTCGGCCAGCCGGCGGGCGAGCGCGACGCCGGTGAGCATCGGGTTGGGCGAGCCCAGCCGCGGGAACAGCGCCGGGCCCGCCACGTACGCGTTGTCCACCCCGTGCAGGCGGCAGTCCGCGGTGGTGACGGAGCCGGCCGGGTCGTCGCCGAGACGAAGGGTCCCGCCCTCATGATGGGTGGTGCCCAGCTTATTGCGGCGGCGGATGAACGGCACCACCTCGGAGGGAGCCTGCCCGGCCGCCACCGGGTGGAACGTCGTGCCGTCGAGGACCTCGAACGGTGACCCGTTGGCGAAGGCCAGGGCGGCGGCGTCGGCGCAGGCGTCCATCTCGTTCCACAGTTGCTCGTCGGCCTGGCTGGCCGACAGGTGCACGAGCGCGCGGGGGATTCCGTACTCGTCGAGTTCGGGATCCAGCCGGATCTGGCTGGCGGGGTTGTCGGGATCCATCTCGCCGATCCCGCGCAAGGTGATGACCACGTGTGTGTCACTGGCCGTTTGGAACCGGTCGAACAGATCGATGTCGGGCAGCTTCTTGAACAGCTCCGCCTCGGAATCCGCACTTCGGGAGCCGAGGCCGGCGGCGGTGATCTGCAGGTGGAAGAAGCGTTCGCGCCCGCTGTCATCCACCGCGTGTCCCTTGAGGAACAGGGCCGCGGCCATGAGTTCGTGTTCGGTGATGTGGCCCAGCGCCTCCCGTGGGATCCGGATGGTGAGGTTGGAGCGCAGGTGCGCCATCAGCCCGCTGCCGATCGGGCCGGTCTCCGGCAGGGCGTCGAAGGCGTGTAGCGCCAGCCGGGTGCTTTCGATGGTGCCCAGCGCGATGACGACCGCTCCGCCGGGCGGCAGCGGCACATAACCCTGGCTGGTCTGCACGCCGGTGACTTCGCTGCCGCGTGTGTCCAGGCGCAGCACGTGGCATCGAGGGACGATCATCAGCCGCTTGTCGGCGTCGTTCCCGCCCGAGTCGGCCCAGGCGGTACGGGCGGCCTGTACCAGTAGCGGTCCTGCGCTGAACTTGTTGTTCGGGAAGAACCCGGGCCGGGTGCTGGCCTGTACGGCCAGAGGGGCCTCCAGCTTCAGCTGATCCGCCAGTTCCCGCACGTCGTGCTCATCCGCGACCTCAGGGTTCATGCCCAGCAGCCGAGCCAGTTGTGACAGCGAGGAGTGCTCGTCGCGCAAGGCCGGATGGTGGGGGAGCGTCGTCAAGTCCATCGCCCCGGGTACGAGATGCCGGCTCACCGCCTCGTAGAGGCGCTCCCGCAGGGCGTTGTGCAGCGGGCCGAAGATGAAGTCGTTGGTCTGGTCGACACCGATCTGCCGACCGGCCGTATCGAGCTGGCCGTCCTGCAGGTCATCCACCGCAGCCTTCGGCCACACCGTGGGTGACAGCTCCTCGGGCAGCGGCCGGGGCGCCCAGCCGCCCCAGTACAGCGACCGGCCGCCCAAGCAGTAGGCCAGCCCCGGGAACGGCACCGGCGAGTGCCAGGCCAGTCCCCACACCTCGTTGCGTGGCACGTGCGCCTGCCCGGCTTGACGGAGCGCGGCGATGCTCGTCGGGTCGGGGTCCTTCAGACCCAGCATCGGGAGGTTCTGGACGTGCTCGGGAAGCATGAACGGTCCACCCTCGAGCACGAGGATCCGGTGTGTTCGCGAGACGTCGACGTTGAACATGTGCGCGGCCACCACGGCGCCGAAGCTGCCGCCCCCGATGACGACGACATCGAAGGGGCGAGCGCCCGGCGTCGCCTGACTGTCTGTGCTGGCCATCGCCTCGGCCAGGGTGTTGCACACGTACCGTCCGAGGACATCACGTGAGAAATCGGTCTCTTCCATCTGCGTCGTCATGGGCGGCGCCTTTCGTTAGCGCCCCGCAACGAATCCGCAGCATCAGACGCATATCGACACTTTGTGTGACCAAAGTAGCACAGCCGGTAATCAGCGACTCGGGCCGCTCATGGGCCGGGCAGCCGCCGACGGCCAGGCGGGTGCCAGCGGTCACGCCTGGGCCAGCATCGCCCGCACCCCGGGCCCCACCGCCGCGTGGAAGGCCGCGTCCAGTTCGGCGGGGGTGGCGGTGAGCTCCTCATCCACCCACCGTGACAGCAGGGCCATGAACGCCCCGACGACGCAGGTCACCACCAGCTCCAGCGATGTCGAGCGGCGCGCGCCCCGGGCGAGCAGTTCGTCGCGGATGAGGTCCTGCAGCAGCTGTTCGCCGTGGGCCATCACCACCCGGCCGCTGCGCCGCCCGAGCAGCGCCCGCACCAGGTCGCGCTGCTCGAGCACGTGCTCGAACATCGCCAGGCTGAAGGCGAACAGCGGGCCGTCGGCGCTGATGGGCGGGTGCAGGAAGGTGATCTCCGACAGGTTGGAGAACAGCACCGCCTGCTTGCCGTCGAAGTGCGCGTAAAAGGTGGAGCGGCCGACGTCGGCGCGGTCGATGAGGTCGGTGACGGTGACCGCCTCATATCCCTTCTCCAAGATGAGCTCCACCAGCGCGCGCTGGATCGCCTGCCGGGTCCGCCGCACCCGCCTGTCGAGGTTTCCGGGCACTTCGCCACCCCCTGTTCGGTACCGCACAGCCGGCCGGAAGTGATTGTTGACCCCGCCACCGTAACGAACACATCATGCATTACCGAACAGGTTGTTCGAGAGGAGAGATCCATGGGACTGGGCAAGCTGCTGCACGATCACGCTGAGCACGCCGATGTCGGCGGGACGATCGATCACCCACGCGCTTACGAACTCGCCGCGGAGATCGGCTTCCTGGGGCGGCGGCGTGAGATCTTCACCCGGCTGGCCGCGCTGTCCGGGGTCCGTCCGGGCGACCGGGTGCTCGACGTCGGCTGCGGCACCGGCTACCTGACCCGCATCCTGGCCCCCATCGTCAGTCCGGCCGGCCGGGTGACGGGCGTCGACGCGTCGGCGCCCATGGTCGAACACGCTCGTCGTCGCGCCCCGGGCAACTGCTCCTACCAGGTGGGCGAGGGCCAAGCGCTCGACCTGCCCGACGCGGGCTTCGACGTGGTGGTCTCCAGCCTGGCCGTCCACCACATCCCGGCCGCCGAACGCGGTGCCGCCCTGCGGGAGATGTTCCGGGTGCTGCGGCCGGGCGGACGTCTGCTGATCGCCGAGTTCCGCCCGCCCACCAACCACCTGCTCGCCCAGCTCGTCGGCATGGTGTCGGGCCCTGCGATGCGGCACAGCCCGCACGACCTGCTCGGCGACCTGATCCCGGCCGCCGGATTCCACGTCCAGGACGAGGGCGACCTGCCGGTCATGCTCTCCTACGTCCGGGCCTTGCGGCCCTCGACCTGACCGGCGTGACGATCAGGTCGACGGGGGAGCGCCCGACTCCTGTCAGATCCCTTCGCGACGTGGCCGGGCAGCAGCCCAGGCGCACAGCGCCATGAGGACGGCGACCGCGCCGCCGAACGTCATGACCGCCGAAGGGGAGGCGGCGTCGACCACCACACCCCCGAGCAGGGCGCCGGCGGCGATGGTCGCCTGGAAGGAGGAGGTGAACACGATGGTGGCCGCCTCCGTCGCGTGCGGCGCCGAGGCCGCGAACCAGGTCTGCGAGCAGACGGGCACCGCGCCGTAGGCCAGGCCCCACACCACCAGCAGTGCCAGCGCGCCCAGGTGGCTGGTCCCGAGCAGGGGCAGCAGCAGGGTCGCGCAGGCGATCAGGCCGCCGCTCACGGCGAACGTCGCCCCGAGCGCACGCCTCGCCGTGGCCCCCGCGACGAAGTTGCCCGCGATACCGGCGACGCCGTACACCAGCAGGAAGGCCGTGACCACGCCGGGGCCGGCGCCTGTGACCTGCTGCAGGAAGGGGGTCACATAGGTGTAGGTGCCGAAGTGGGCCAGCACGACCAGGAAGGTCAGCACCAGCCCCGCCCGCACGCCGCTGTCGCGCAGCAGTCCGGTCAGGACGCTCAGCCTGGTCACGTGTTCGGCCGGCAGCGGCGGGAGCAGGACGGCCAGCGCCACGAGGATCGCGACGGTCAGCACCCCCATGATGACGAAGGTCGCCCGCCAGCCCGCCAGGTGCCCGACGAGAGTGCCCGCAGGCACGCCGAGCACGGAGCCCAGGGGGACCGCCGAGAAGATCACCGCGGTCGCGGTGCCGGCGTGCGCGGGTCGCACCAGGCGGGCGGCCAGGCCCGCGCCGATCGACCAGAACCCGCCGATGACCAGTCCGACCAGCACCCTGGACACCACCATGACCCCATAGGAGGTGGCGGCGGCGGCCAGGAAGTCGGCGACGGCGAGCAGGAGCATCAGGGCGCACAGCATGAAGCGCCTGTCGAGCCGTCCCGTCGCGACGGTGACGGCGGGGGCGGCGACCGCGGCCAGGATGCCCGGCATCGTCATCATCAGCCCCGCCGCCCCGTCGGAGATCTCGAAGTCGGAGCCGATGGAGGTCAGCAGGCCGATCGGCAGGATCTCCGCGGTGACGATCGAGAAGATTCCCAGCATCACCGAGACGACGGCCAGCCAGCCGATCAGCGGCGAGCGCGCGGCGGAGACGTCCCCGGCAGTGGTTGAGGTTGAAGTGGACACGTGCTCCACTTCAGCGGTTCAGGACCGTGGGGCGCTGGCGGGATTGAGACCTCACCGTCAGCGGGAGGACGGAGACGGCTGTCCCGATCGCGACAGAAAGGGCATTCTGGGGTGTCGTCGTGACACCTGGGAGCCGGCCGATGCCCGAACCACTGCGCCTGGCGGGGCGCGCCGTGCACGAGATCCTGGACGGGCAGGCGGGCAGGCTCGCCCGCGAGCTGGTCCGCGGCTTCGTCGCCGAGATCCCCTTCTACAGGCAGTTACCCGACGAGGAGCTCACGAGCGACATCGTCCAGATCACCGAGCTGAACCTGCGCCTGGTGGCCAGGCTGCTGCGTGAGCGGCGGGCGCCGACGACGGCCGAGCTGGCGCCGCTGCGCGCCTCGGCCGTCCGCAGAGCGCAGGACGGGGTGCCGCTCGAGGCGATCCTGGCCGCCTACCATCGGGGCGCGGGCCGGATCTGGGACCACGTGCTGGCCGGGGCCGCCCCCGAGGACCTGGCCGACGCTCTGACGGCCGGACGGCTGATGCTCGGCTACACCGAGGCCGTCACCGCCGCCGTCTGCGCGGCCTACCGGCACGAACGCGAGAGCCTCCTACGGCAGGAGCAGCACGCCAGACACGCCGCCATCTCCGCCCTGCTCAGCGGCGAACCGCAGGCCACCACCGGGATCAGGCTGGCGACCCGTTACCTGGTGCTGTCGGTGACTCTGGGCGCCCACCCGGACGAGCGTTCTGCCACGACCGCCGCGCGGCGCAGGCTGCACCGCGTGCGCGAGGCGACGCAGAGGTTCTCCGCCGAGCCGGTGCTGTCGCTGCTCGACCTCACCGGTGGGCTGATCCTCGTGCCCGAGCTCGCGTGGGACTCGGCGGGCGCGCTGGTGGCGGCGATCTGCGAGGCGGCTGGTGTGCAGGTGCGCGCCGCGGGCGAGGTCGCGCCGCCCGAGGGGGTGGCGGCGGCGGCCAGGCTGACCCAGGAGGTGCTCGACGTGGTGCACCTGTTCCACCATCCGCCTGGCCTCTACCGGCTGGCCGACGTGCTGCTGGAGTATCAGCTGACCAGGCCGAGCGAGGCGGTGAGCGGCCTGGCCAGGCTGCTCGACCCGCTCACCGACAACCCCGACCTGCTCCGGACGCTCACCGTCTACCTGGAGACGGGCCTGGACAGGCGACGGACGGCCGAGCGGCTGCACGTGCACCCCAACACCGTCGACTACCGGCTGCGCAGGGCCGTCGCGCTGACCGGACTCGACCCCGTGGACCCCGCGCAGCTGCAGAGCATCGGCGCGGCGCTGGCCGCGCGCCGCGTCATGAACCGGCCGCGACCGGCTCCTCCTTCCTCGCCCTGAGCAGGAAGCCCGCGACCGCGGCGGTGAAGAACATGAGCACGCCGTAGGTGGCCGAGGGGATGGCCATCTGCGTGTTGGCGAGCAGACCCGCCGCCACGGTGATGGACAGCGTCGCGTTGTGGATGCCGATCTCCATGCAGGAGGCGATCGCCTGACGCCTGCCGACCCGCGCCAGCCTGGGCGCCCAGTAGCCGACGGCGAGGCTGATGACGCTGAACAGCAGCGTGATCAGGCCGACGTCGCGGATGTAGCCGCCGATGTTGTCGAGCTCCTGGAGCACCGAGGCGACGATCACCAGCGCCAGGATCACCGCCGAGGTGATCTTCACGGGGGTGTGCATGCGCTCGGCGAAGGCGGTGAACCTCGCCCTGGCCAGCATGCCGATCGCCACGGGCACCAGGACGATCGCGAACACCTGCACGCTCTTGTCGAACTGCAGCCCGAGCGTGCCCGCCTCGGCGCCGAAGAAGCCGATCGACAGGTTGGTGATCAGCGGCAGCGTGAAGACGGCCAGCACGGAGTTGATCGCGGTGAGCGTCACGTTGAGCGCCACGTCCCCGCCGAACAGATGGCTGTAGAGATTGGCGGTGGTGCCGCCGGGCGAGGCGGCCAGCAGCATCATGCCGACGGCCAGCACCGGCGGCAGCCCGAACAGCAGGACCAGCGCGAGGCACACGGCCGGCAGCACGAGCACCTGGCAGGCCAGCGCGATGACGCTGGCCTTCGGGTACTGCAGCACGCGGCGGAAGTCGGCGGGCGCCAGCCCGAGCCCGAGACCGAACATGATGACGGCCAGGGCGATGGGCAGCAGGACAGCGGCAAGGCTCATGGGGGGTTCCTGTCGTTAGCGGCGGAAGGGGCCGGTGACCTCGTAGGTGATGCCGCCCGTGCCCGCCGTCTCGCCGCTGGTGCCGCGTTGGGAGGAGAAGTACAGGCGGAAGCCGTCGGGGGAGAAGGCGGGGCCGGTGATCTCCGATCTGCTGTGGCCGTCGAGGCGGAGCACGGGCGCGACGACGCCGTCGGGCGTGATGATGTTGATCTCCATGTTTCCGCCGTCCTCGGCCACGTAGAGGTCGCCCGCGCGGGTGCCGGTGATGTTGTCGACGCCGTCGAGCGTGCCGCCGCCGCCGTAGATCGAACCCAGTGTGCCCGTCCGCGCGTCGTAGGCCCAGACCTTGCGATCTCCCTTGGCGGTGAAGTAGCAGACGCCGCCCGCGTAGTGGCAGCCCTCGCCGCCGTCGAAGTGCAGCGCCTGGCTCACCTGGTGGCGGGTCTGCCGCTGCAGCACGCCCGGCGTCGGGTCGGGGACTTCACGCCAGACCGGTCCCTCGCACAGCACCTCGAGGCGGCCGCTCGACAGCTCGCCCCAGGTCGTGGGGCGGAAGCGGTAGAAGCAGCCGTCCTGCTCGTCCTCGGTGAGGTAGACGACGCGATGGTCGGGGTCGCAGGCGGCGGCCTCGTGCTTGAACCTGCCCATCGCGTTGCGCGGCTGCGCGGGGCGGGCGCCGTACGGGTCGGTCTCGTAGACCTTGCCGCGGAAGATCTCCTCGCACGACAGCCAGGTGCCCCACGGGGTGGCGCCTCCGGCGCAGTTGAGGTTGGTGCCGCTGAGGATGCGGTAGGCCCGCGTGATCGAGCCGTCGGCGGCGAACCTGATCGCCGAGGCGCCGCCGGCGAGCGGGATCTCGGAGTTGGAGACGTAGATCCAGCCGGTGCCGTCGGGGAAGCAGGCGCCCCCGTCGGGCGCGGGGTGCCACAGCAGGCCGCCGACCGGCCGGCCCGACCTGGCGACGATCCTGCTGGTGAAGCCGGACGGCAGGGCGACGCCGTTGGCGTCGGCGGGGCCGAGCGGGCCGTACGGGCTCGCGCCGGCGGCGGCCATGGCGGCCTCCTGCCAGAGGGAGCCGGACAAGGCGGCGGCGGACACGGTCAGGAGGAAGGCACGTCGCTGCATGGCACACACCCTGAGGGGGGCTCGCGCATCTGTGAATTGGGCCAGGCGGCAAACCGGGGCGGCCATTCCTGTGACCCGTCACAAAGGCATGATGTCGCGGGCAGGGCGTCCCTCCGACCCTGGCGGGGGACGCCGCTGACCCACCCCTGCGCGGCTCGGGTTTGCGCAGATCAACCAGAATCTGTCGGAAGTGCGGCGCATCCGGCCTCGGCGATCTGTCAGGAGGCGGGTTCCCCCCTGGCGGACGTGTCTGGGCAGAAGGAAGCCGGCCAGGAAGGTCAGCGCGATCATCGCGGCGACAGTCCAGAGCGCGTCGGAGATCGCGGCGGGGCCTTCGCTGAGCCCGCTGAAGAACACGGTCCCGAGGACGGCTGTTCCCAGTGCGCCGCCGACCTGCTGCAGGGTGGTGAGGGTGCCGGAGGCGGAGCCGGTCTCGTGCGGGTCGACACCGGCCAGCACGATGTCGAAGTAGGGTCCCATGATCAGCCCGGCTCCGATCCCGGTGATGAGCAGCGCCGGAGCGAGCTGCCAGAATCCGGCCTGCGAGTCCAGCGCCGGCACCAGGCCCAGGACGCCGGCGGTCATCGTCACGGCTCCGGCGTGCAAGACCTTCCGGCCATGACGCATGACTGCCTGGACCACGCCCATGCCGACGCCCATGCCGACGGACAGGGGTATGCCCGCCACGGCGGCCCGCAGCGGGCTGAAGCCGAGGCCGAGCTGGAGGTGCAGGTTGAAGACCAGGCCGAACCCGGAGAAGGCGGCGAAGTAGATCGTCCCGGTGGCCATGCCGCCGAGGAAGGCTCGCTTGCGGAACAGACTGGGCATGATCAGGGGGTCGCCGCCGCTGCGGCTCTTGCGCACCTCGTGCCATCCGAAGGCGGTGAACACCGCGACGGAGGCCGCCATCATCGCGAAGGTCCAGGCCGGCCAGCCGTACTCGCGGCCCTGTACCAGCGGGAAGACCAGCAGCAGTGCTCCGCAGGAGGCGAGGAGCGCGCCGGGCAGGTCGAGCCGGACTCCTGGGGCCGGACGGCCGGGGGGCAGGAACGCGATCGCGGCGATGAGGAGCGCCAAGCCGATGGGCAGGTTGATCAGGAAGATCATGCGCCAGCCGGTGCCAAGAAGGTCGGCGTCGACCAGCCACCCCGCCAGGGTCGGGCCGCCCACCGCCGACAGCCCCATGACCGGGCCCATCGCACCGAAGGCCGCCTGCAGTTCCCTGGGCGGGAACATCTCCTTCAGCATGCCGAGCCCCTGCGGGATCATGCAGGCCCCGAACAGGCCCTGCATCGCCCGAGCGGCGATCGCCGTCTCCGGCCCGGTCGCGATCGCGCACAGCAGGGAGCCGGCCACGAAGCCGCCGGCACCGATGAGGAACATGCGCTTTCGACCGGCGATGTCGCCCAGCCTGCCGCCGACCAGCAGGCCGGCGGTCATGGCCAGGGCGTAGGCCACCCCCAGCCATTGGATCAGGGAGGTGCCGCCGCCGAGTTCGGCCCGGATGGTAGGGCCGGCGATGCTGGTGACGGTGGAGTCCAGCATTTCCATCACCGAGCCGGCGAGGATCACCGCCAGAGCCGGCCACCGCCGGCGGTAGGGCGCGGGAGCGGCCGAGGGCGTCGCAGGCGGTGTCAGGAAGTCGGTCATCAAAGGGGTTCCCATACTGTGCGGAGGAGGGGGCGTCCCGTCCGAGGCGGGAAGAGGACGCCCAGGCAGGTCGGTGACGGTCAGCGGAAGTCGGCGAGGTGGTCGCGGGCCCATTCGGCGTAGCCGCGCGGGGCGCGGCCGGTGACCTGCTCCACGTCCGGCCAGACCCGCATCAGCGCCGACCAGTCCTGCTCGACGTAGCCGTCGGCGCCGCCGGCTGCCTCGCCCCCGTACTCGACGAAGCCCAGCATGAGGTCGGCCGACTCGGCGGCGAACCCTCCCTGGGCCTTCATCAGCTCACGGGCACGCTCGCGGCTGACCTCCTCATAGCGGACGGGTTCGCCGAGCGCCTCGGCGATGGCCGCGACCTGCTCGCGCACGGTGACCAGGCCGGGACCCGTCAGGGTGTAGGCCCTGCCGTGGTGACCGTCCTCCAGCAGCGCGGCCACCGCGACGGCGGCGATGTCGGCCTCGTGGATCAGGTTCATCGGCTCGTCGGCGAAGGGATAGCGCACCACCCGCTCCGCCCGGATGGACGGCGCCCAGATCTGCAGCATGTTCGTCATGAACCCGCACGGCCGCACGTGCGTCCACTCCAGTCCGGACTCCTCGACCGCCTGCTCCACCGGGTTGGTGTGCAGGCCCGCGGTCACCGACGCCGCCGACAACACCACGATGCGCCCTACCCCCGCCTGCCTCGCCAGCGTGACGACCTCGCGCGCGCTGTCGGCCACCGAGAACAGGTACATCCGTTCCACGCCCTCCAGCGCGCCGGCCATGCCGGCCGGCGCGGTCAGGTCGCCCTCGACGACCTCCACCTGCGGCGGCAGCTGGGCCGCCGCGGGGTTGCGGGTCAGCGCCCGTACGCTCACACCCGCCCGCACCAGCTGGTCCACCACGTGGCGGCCGACGATTCCCGTCGCCCCAGTAACCAAGATCTTCATGTGCGTTCCTTCCGCCGTGTCGTTCACGAAGGCAACGCTAGAGTTGATTCCGGTCACTTCCTGGCCGGAATGTGAGGGAATCTGGGCGCATGGCGAACACGAGTTCCCGCATGCTGCGATTGCTGTCCCTGCTGCAAACCCACCGCTACTGGCCCGGCGTGGAACTGGCCGACCGGCTCGCCGTGAGCGAGCGCACTCTGCGCCGCGACATCGACCGGCTGCGCGAGCTGGGTTACCCGGTCCACGCCAGCCGCGGCGTCGCCGGCGGCTACCAGCTGCGATCCGGTACGGCGATGCCGCCTCTGCTGCTCGACGACGAGGAGGCCGTCGCCATCGCGGTCAGCCTGCGCACCGCCGCAGGTGGCACCGTCGAAGGCATGGAGGAGACCTCGCTGCGCGCCCTGACCAAGGTCGTGCAGGTGATGCCTGCCCGCCTGCGCCGCCGCGTGGATGCCCTGCGGGCCTACACGGTCACCGCCCCGGCGGACGGCCCGCAGGTCGACGCCGCCACGCTCACCGTGATCGCCCAGGCGTGCCGCGATGACGAACGGCTCACCTTCACCTATGCCACCCCGTCCGGCGAGCCGACCACCCGGCTGGTCGAGCCGCACCGTCTTGTCTCGCTCAAGCGGCGTTGGTATCTGGTCGCCTGGGACCTCGACCGCGCGGACTGGCGTGTCTTCCGCCTCGACCGCCTCACCGACCCGGCCGCCACCGCAGCCCGCTTCCGCCCGCGCGACCTGCCCGCCGCCGACGCCGCCGCCTTCGTCGCCGAACGGCTCGGCTCCCGCCCTACCCGGCACGACATCACCGTCCTCCTCCACGCCCCGGCCGGCGAGGTCGAGCAGGTCGTCGCCGTCACCGGCGGCCAGGTGGAGCCCGTCGACGACCACTCCTGCCGTCTGCGCCTGCAGGTGGACGCCTTCGACTGGCCGGTGCTCATCCTCGCCGCGGTGGGCGCGCGATTCGACGTCATCCATCCCCCCGAGTTCCGCCACCACCTGCGCGACCTGGGCGGGCTCTTCCTGCGCGCAGGCACCGCCTAGCAGCTCACGTCCCTCTGGCGGTTCCGCTGCGTCGTTGCCAGGCCGGCTGATGCCTTCAGCGCGACGAGGCGGCGATGCCGTCGGCGTTGTTGACCAGCAGGTCCAGCCGCCCGGGCGCGCTCCGGGACGCTCGGCCATGCACCCGCCCGGCCCGGCCAGGGTGCGAGGGCCGACTCGTGCGGGTCGCGCGTCGTTGGGCACATCCGCCCTGGTCGGGTGGGGTTACCCCTACCCCGCGTTGGCCTGTTGGCATGATTACCCCGACAAAGCCGGACACATAGCTTCATAACGTCACAAACAACCGATGAAGGGGCTTCACCCGTGTCTGGCACCACCTCGTTGCGCCGTATCGTCTCCCGCTCCGCCGTCGTCGCGCTGGCCGGCGCGGCCTGCCTCGCAGTCACCGCCGGGAGCGCCGGAGCGATCATCAACGGCTCCAAGCCCACCGAGCCCTACCCCTTCATGGCGACCATCCCGACCACGGCCCCTCTCATGGGCCTCACGGACGGCAACTGCGGCGCGGCCCTGATCAACCCGCAGTGGGTCGTGACCGCGGCGCACTGCCTCGACATGGAGATCGGCTCGATCCCGAAGGGGACGGTGCGCATCGGCAGCGACGAGCGCAAGTCCGGCGGCGCCGTCCGCAAGATCGCGCAGGCGTTCCTGCACCCGAACTACGTCCAGAATGCGCCGAACAAGAACGACATCGCGCTGGTCCGCCTCGACCGCCCGGTCAGCATCAAGCCCATCAAGATCGCCGACCGGGCGGGCAGGCCCGGCACGCCGACCCGGATCCTCGGCTTCGGCATCACCACGTTCAGCGCCAACCCGGCTGACTGGAAGATGGCCGAGAAACTGCGCCAGCTCGACACCCGCCGCGGCGCGCCGTCCGAGTGCGGCCCCGGCTTCGCCGACGACACCCGCCTGTGCACGGTCAGCCAGAAGCCCAAGGCCATGGCCTGCAACGGCGACTCCGGCGGCCCCCAGATCCAGCGCGGTCGCGGCGGCCGCTGGGAGCTGATCGGCGTCACCTCCGGCCCCGGCGCCAAGAGCCCCTCCTGCGAGCAGGGTCCCGGCCTCTACACCAACGTGCCCGCCTACAGCGAATGGATCAACAAGACCATCCGCGCGAACAGCTGAGCCGCGGCCCCGCAGGCCAGGTGACGGACCGGGCACGTCCGGTTTGGAGAGCGAGAAGCGCGAGACCTCGCACTCCTCGCATGCGCAGGCGAGGCGCGGGCGAACATGCCTGTCGGTGAAGAAGCAGGTGGTACCGCTGTCCGGAGCGGCGAGGGCCGAGGCGCTCGCCCGCTCGAGCGGGGCGTCCCGGCAGGAGCGGTGATTCCAGCGGCTCGTCCAGGGGGATACCCGACCGGTCGATGCGCGGGCAGTCGCCTGGATCTGTCCGGTCGTTGAGGTCGTACTCGGTGATGCGTCGGCCGGGACGATGGATCCGCAGGACCAGCTCCGCGCGGCGGGCTCCGGACAGCAGATCGGCGGTCTTCCCTTCCTCGGGACACCCCCGAGGAGATCAGCGAGTTCCGGGCGAGGCTCGCGCGCGGCCTGCGCAGCCGGACTGTCATCCCGGCCGCGACCCTGACCGCCCCCGAGCAGTTTGCCTACGCACGCGCGCAGCATGCTCTCGGCGACCTGCACCGGATCGTCGAGGTGTCACCGCGGAGCATGGTCATCCTTGACGGCACGGTGGCCTTCGTCCGGATCGACCCTGACGACTACGCGGCAGGGGCGATGACGATCCGCCATCCGGGCATCGTCGCCACCCTCGGCGACCCCCCTGCCGGCTTTCGGCGCGGTCTTCAGGGTCTGCACCGTCGACCTGGCGCGGAAGGCTTGGATGCGTCGGTTGACGGCGTCGACGCCTTCGATGCGCTCCATGGACTCGGCCACGCCTGCCTGGGGGTGGGCCAGCAGCCCCCAGAGCGAGTTCAGCCGGTGAAGCTCATGCGAGGTCTCCTCCAGCCGCTGCCGGATGAGCCGGTCCATCGCCACGGGCGGGCGGGACCGCCACGAGGTCTTCATCCACGTACCCCAGCGCCTGGAGCTCGTGGAGCGTCTCATCCGCCGGGTCCGACCGGTATGAACCTTGCAGGAGGTCCAGATAGAGACGCTCCTGCGGCGCGGTGAGACGCACGCGGCCTCCTCGTTGTGAGAGTCGTGCAGCACTATGCACGATTCGTGCAGAAAGTGCACCTTCTGGCGCCCACAACGCCCTGTCAGGATCGTGTCCGTTTCGAACGGAGGCCTGTATTGAGAAGCAAACCGCAGCCCCTGGTCGTGATGACGTTGCTCAGCAGCTGAAAAGCGGCGCGGTCAGTGGGAGTCCGGTCTGGGGATACGGACGCCGGCGGCGCGGAGCCTGGCCTCGAAAAGCGCGGCCAGCCGCGCCGCGGCCGGCGTCTGCTCCTCGCCGTGGTGGGCGATCAGCCTGTACCGGGTCGCGGCCTCGGTGCGGGCTTGCATGCCGGTCACGGTCTTCAGCAGCGCGGAGTCGGCGAGGTAGTGGTCGGCCGCGGCGGTGGCCAGCTCGGCGATGCGAGGGTCGTCCGGTTCCCAGGTCGCGGCTTCGGCCGCGCGCCTGGCCAAGGCGACGAGCGCGGTGTCTTCGAGGGCGTGCTCGAAATGGGTGAGGTAGTCGTCGAAGCCCTCTGGGACCAGTGCCCTGGCCAGCACCCAGCCTTCCCTGGTGGCCGCCACCTCGTCGGCGGGGAATCCGAGGTCGGGCATCCGCTCCAGCAGCGCCACAGCGCGGTCGGGCAGCAGAGCCCGGTCACCATCGGCGAGCCGGTGCAGCGTGTCACGCCGCGCGGTCAACTCCTCGATCCGTTCGGTGAGCTGCCGCTCGACGTCGGCGAGCGCGGCGGCGAACAGCGCGGCGTCGGCGTCGAGCAGGGGGCCGATCTCGGCCAGCGGCACCCCGGCGGCGGCCAGCGTCCGGATCTGCACCAGCCGCAGCAGGTCGGCCGACCCGTACCGCCGGTAGCCGGAGCTGTCGCGTTCCGGCTCCTTCACCAGGCCGAGCTTGTGGTAATGCCGCACCGTCTTCACCGTGACGCCGACGAACGCCGCCGCCTGCCCGATCGTGACTCCGTTTGTCATCTGCTCAGCCTGCCTTGTGCTCAAGTTCGGCGACTACGCACACCACCGCCGCACGACCGGAAGGGTTAGCCCTCGAGGCGTACGGGTCACAGGTGCTCAGTCCTTCGGCCGAGCCGGAGCACCGCAGAACACCTCGTTGACGAGCCTTCGCCGGGCGTTCTGGAACGCCGCTGCGATGGACAGGTCGGCGTCGTCCACGCAGTTCAGCGCGGCGATCAGGGTCTTGCCGCCGTCGGGTGTGCTGTACATCAGCGCCGCGTGGCCCACCGCGGCGCCGTTGTGGCAGATGACGGTGCCGCCGCCGTCGGTGTTCACCACGAACACTCCCAGCCCGTAGTCCATGTCCGGGATGCCCGTCGGGTGCGGGGCGCACATCTCGGCCAGCAGCGGGGCCGGCAGGAGCTTGCCGCCCAGCAGCGCGGAGATGAACGTGTGCAGGTCCTGGGTGGTCGAGATCATGTCACCGCCGCTGGAGATCCAGGACGGGTTCTGGCGGGTGATGTCGACCGTCTTCTGCTCGCCGCCGTCCTCATACCGGTAGTAGGCGTGGGCGTACGGGCCGGGGATCTCCGGACCGTCCGGCACCACCGTGCCCGACAGGGCCAGCGGCCCCAGGATCAGCCGCTGCATCTCCTCGGCGACCGAACGGCCGGTGACCTTCTCGATCAGCAGCCTGGCCAGCACGTAGTTGGTGTTGGAATAGCTCCAGCCCGCCCCCGGCTCGAACCGCGCCGGCTTGGACAACGCCAGCTCCACCAGCTCCTGCGGCCGGTAGGTCTTGAACCGGTTGTCCATCCACTCCTTGCCCGTCGTGCCGTAGGGGATGGCGATCCCCGGCGCGACCGTCCCGTCGTCGTAGACCTCGCCGCTGAAGTTGAACACCCCGCTGGTGTGCTGCAGCAGCATCCGCACCGTGATCCGCTCGTCCAGCCCGAACTCGGGCAGGTAGTCCGCCGCCGGGCTGTCCAGCCCGACCTTGCCCTCGGCCACCAGTTGCAGCACCAGGGTCGCGATGAAGGTCTTGGTGTTGCTGCCGATCCGGACATGCCCGTTCGTCGGCGGCTTCGCGGACCCACCCAGCTCGGCCGTCCCGGCGCTGCCCACCCACTCGCCCCGCTCATCGTGCACGCGCACCGACACCCCGACGAAGCCGGAATCGACGATCTCCTCGATGGCCTTCTCCAGCCCCGGGCGAGCCCGCCCGGCAGCGGCCACCCCGCCGGCGTCGAGGGCGGCGGTGATCTTGCGGGCCATCTCGGCCGTGGTGCTGGGCTGGTCCAGGTGGGCCTGGGCTGATTCGACGGCGAGGAGGATGGTACTGCGGAAGTTGTCGGCTTCTGCCGGAGCCTGCTTGCCGAGCAGCTTCACGGCTGCGGTCAGGGCCGGCAGTACCCGGTCGGCGAGTACGGCGACGGTCTTGCCCTCCAGGTCGATGTCCCTGGCCTTCGCGGCGAGCACGTGCCCGACCAGACCTGTCGCCGATGTCAGGGCGATGGTGGCATTCGTGGCGGCTTTGTGGGGCGAGCCGGTGGCGGCGGCCATCAACGACACGGCGCCGTACGCGGCGGTCCGCAGGGTGCTCTTGTCCTGGTCGGAAAGGGTGAGGGACATGGTGGTTCACTCCGTCGAATCTGTTGTGTCCTGTCGGCTTGGTGCCGCTGCGCCGAGCTTCCACCCTGACCCAAGGTCAACCTCAACGGTGATCTAGCTCACATCATGAGGGTGGGGACAGCGTCGGGAGCCGGCCTGGCCGACGAGGCGCGGATCGACGCTTCCGTAGGAGGCGCGCGCGAGCGGGCCGCCGACACGGACACCGACCACAAGGAGCTCGCTGCCGAAGAAGCCGCGCGCCTCCGACTCGATCCCAACCAGCCGCCCACGTAGGGCCGGATCCGTATGGCTCGGCGATACCGGCTGCTCATCCGGGCGGAGAGCGATCCACGCCGTGGACAAGCGGCCTCGATCAACGATCAATCGCGCCGCAGCCCCCGGATCGGCGGAGTAGGAGGAGGCAGTATCTGGTCCGATGACGCTGGGTCGGCCGGACGTGACAGGGGACAAGAGCTGGGTGCCGAGCGGCGGAGTGACGTCAGGGATCATACTGCCGTCAGCTCCGGCGACATCGGCGACATGTCTGCTGCTTCGTGCGCGGCTTGTGCCGTAGCGACGAGGACACTCCGCGGCGATCGTCACGGATCGCGGCGCGGTGGTGCAGACCGCGTGGGTAGCGCTCGCCCATGCGGTCATCGCGATCCCGCGCCTGATTCGCAAGGCATGAGCGGCCACCGACGGGACATACGGCCCGCCCGGCGCCCGTGACCTATCCGCGCGACCTCTTATGGTTTGGAGCGAGATCAGGAACAGATCTGTCGCACTCTCACTTTCTGACGGGCTGGAGCATGCCCCAGTAGCGGTGACCAGACTCGTTTCTTTCGGTCGACTCGGTGGCCTTGGCGAGCTGTGCCAAGGTGATGGTGTACTTGCCGCCTCCACCGGCGAAGGGATTGGGATCCCAGACAAGGATGGTCTTTGCTTCCTTGTCATAGCCGTAGGCGACGACGAAGTGACCGACGTCCGTCGCGCCGAAGTCGACGCCCCTGTACCAGGGGAGCCGGTCGATGAAGAGCTGGATCGGAACGGCCTTGCGGAGAACGCCGACGCTGTAGGCGACCCGCTCGCCCAGACGCTTGGCGTTGTACACGTCCCATGCGGGCGCATAGACGTATCCGGTCTTCTTGGAATATGCGTTCAGCACCCGCAGCATGTCTTCGGCGGACGTGCCGTCCTTGGTGGTGCGCATCTTCTTGGCCAAGGTGGCCTGGCCGACCTTGATGCCGAGCGTGCGGAGAGAGATCTCAGCCGCTGCCGGGGCGCACCAGTAGTCCGTGGCCTGGAAGACCCCCTTGATCGGGAGTTTGGCCCGGGCCGGTGACGTGGACCCGGCGGGCAAGGTCGCCTGCGCGATGGCACTGCTCACCCGGAGCTGGGTACTGACGGCGGCTGGGGCGGCCTGCGCGCTGCCTGGCTGGAGGGCGACGAAAGCTGAGACCAGGACGGCACTCAGTGCGGTACATGCTGAAAGCTTCTTCACGGGGGGAGATCTCCAGGGGAGTTGGGACACTGGTGAACGATCTTGGCCGGACTTTACATGATCCGCTTTACCGTCTTGTCTGACCCCGATACCCGTACCGCCCGCACCGTCCCAGCCCACGTGCACGGTACAGATTCTTGTTTCCGCAGCTAGACCGCGTCTCGCGTGTCCCACCGTGTCCCACGGACGGCGCGCCGGACCGCGCTGGGTGGTCAGATGAGTCCTGTCACCACGTACCGACCACGTGCTGACGAAGGAACGAACAGAACCAGCGAGTTCCCCGGTCAACCCGATGAGAAAGGTAGTGGCAGGACATGAACCGTCACCTCAGCGAGAACGTACTCGGCGTTAAGGACATGGAGCAGCAGCCCAAGGCGCGCGGAAAGAGGTTCACGCTCAACGGCGCGCTGTGGTCTCTTCAGGTGTTGTTCGGCTTCTTCTTCGCCGGCAGCGGTTTCGGCAAGGTGCTGCTCTACGACGGAGCTCTGTATGCGGCAGCGCCCCGGGCCGTGGCCTGGTACGCCGCGGTGCCGCAGTCCCTGATCGTCTTCATCGGGATCTGTGAGGTACTCGGCGGCGTCGGCATGATCCTGCCGGCGATGACGGGAGTCAAACCGAAGCTCACGCCGCTCGCCGCCGCCGGCCTGACGCTGACGATGATCCTCGCGGCTGTTTTCCATATCGTGCGCGGCGAATACGCACTGGTGCCCGCGAATCTCTTGCTGGGAGGCGTCGCGGCGTTCATCGCGGTCGGACGATGGAAGCTGAGGCCCATCGCACCCGCGATCCTCACCACCTCACGCGCACTCCAGTCGTTCGCGGTCCTCGGCGCACTGACCCTGCTGGTATTCGTACCGACGTGGTACACGATGACCAACGTCCAATTCTGACCACGTCGCCTGCCGCCTTCCGCCGACCCCCCGGGGGCTCCAAACGCCATCATCCAGGCGCTGCGCTCTACGTCGTTCCAGTCAGGCGCTGCCGGGTGCGGGATGGTGCGGACGGGGGCAGTGTGGCCAGGATGTCGGCGAGGGTCACCCCGGCCAGGCTGCTGCGCCACGCCTGGTGGGCTTCGGCCATCTTCTCTGCCAGGACGCAGGTGCGTCGGCACTCCTCGGCCGGCAGCGCTCCCCGTCCCTGCTGGCGGATCTCGCGGCACTCATACGGTGAGGACGTGCCGGCGACGGCCTCGACGATCTGCAGGAGCGTGATCTCGGAGGCGGAGCGCGCGAGCCGGAATCCGCCTCGCGGCCCGGTGGTGGCGGCCAGCAGGCCGGCCCGGACGAGCGCCTGCAGCTGCTTGGCCAGATAGGGCGCCGGAAGGTCGTAGTACTGCGCGAGCTGTGTCGTCGACGCAGTCGCTCCCGGATCGAGCTGTGCCAGCGACGTGGCGCAGTGCAGGACCCATTCCGTGCTCACAGGCAGCTTCACGGCCCGAGTCTATCGCAGACATTGCGGACCTTTTTAGTCCTTGATAGCCTCCGTGTCGTAACGAGACAAGGGAGAACGTCATGCGGATCGCCGTCGCCGGCGCCACCGGGAACATCGGAGCCCTCACCGTCGCCGCCCTGGAAAGGGACGGCCACCACGTCACGCGCATCAGCCGCTCGCTCGGCGTGGACCTGTCGACCGGCGCAGGACTCGAGGACGCACTGACAGGCGTCGAGGCCGTCGTCGACGCCACCAACGGGCCCGCGACCGACCGACAGGAGACGGTGGCCTACTTCGGCACCACCACGCGCAACCTGCTCGCCGCCGAGGAGCGGGCCGGAGTCCGGCACCACGTGCTGCTCTCCATCGCCGGGGTCGACCGCATCGAAGGCAACGCGCACTACGCCGGCAAGCGGGAGCAGGAGCGCCTCGTGAGCGCGGGACCGGTGCCGTGGACGATCGTCCCGGCCACGCAGTTCCACGACTTCGCCGCGATGGTGGCCGGCTGGAGCGAGCAGGACGGCGTCGCCACCATCGCACCGCTGCTGGTGCAGCCGATCGCGCCCGCGGACGTGGCCGAGGTCCTGGCCGAGGTCGCGGCGGGGGAGCCGCGGGGGCGTCACGCCGACATCGCAGGGCCCGAACCGCAGGACCTGGTGGACATGGCCCGGCGCACCCACCAGGCGCTCGGCCGTACGGTGAAACTCGTGCCGACGTGGTCGACGACGTTCGGCCCGGAGATGGCAGGCAACGTGCTGCTGCCCGGCGAGGGCGCCCGCATCACGCCGACCACCTTCGACCAGTGGCTCGCGCAACAGCGATAGAGCGCCGGACGAGACGACCTCCTCGAGCCTCAGCCGTCAGCCCGTGTCGGGCCGGCCGCCGGTCAGACCGGCCAGGAAGGCCGCGGCGGCGGGGGAGGGGCGGTGCAGGCTCCAGATCAGATGCTCCATCCGCGCGGGCGCGTCCATCACCCGCAGCATCCGCAGCTCCGTCGTCTCACCCACGAACGCCGCGGGCAGCATCGCGATGCCCAGCCCCTGACGGATCAGCCGCGCCATGAAGTCGGCGGCCGTCACCTCGAAGGCCACCTCCCTCGTCAACCCCGCCGCCGCGAACGCCTCATCCGACTGCGCCCGCCCCGCCGTCCCCTCGGGGAAGTCGACGAACACCTCCTGCGCCAGCCTGCGCAGGTCCACCGCCACCTCGCCGGCCAGCCGATGCCCGGCCGGCACCACCGCCACCAGCTCCCCCCTGGCCAGCTCGCGGCTGCGCACCCCCTTCGGCGACATCCCCAGCGGCAGGCCGAGGAAGGCCACGTCCATGTCGCCCTGCCGGACCCGCTCGGTCAGCTCCTCGCTGGCGCCCACCCGCAGCGTCACCTTCACCTGCGAGTGACGGGCATGGAAGTCCTTCAACGCCCGCGGCAGGTCGACGGCGGCCACCGTCGGGATCGCCCCCAGCGCCAACCGGCCGCGGATCTCGCCCGCGGCCGCCGCCACCTCCGCCCGCGCCCGCTCGGCCGCCTCCAGCGCCTGGCGCGCCGCGGGCAGGAACGCCTCACCCTCGGGCGTCAGCCGCACCCGCCTGCTGGTGCGTTCGAACAGCCTGGCGCCCAGCTCGCGCTCCAGCCTGGCGATCTGATGGCTGAGCGCCGACTGCACCACCATGCACCGCTCGGCCGCCCTGGTGAAGTTGCTCGTCTCGGCGACCGCCACCACGTACCGCATCTGCTGGAGTTCCATCCATCAATCGTGAACCACGATCGTTCACATGACAAACATGTGTTGGACTCATCGATCCATGGTCCGCCACGCTAGGACCATGACGAACCGGACACTCTCCCGCGGACTGCTGTTGCTCATGTCAACAGCCACCGGCCTCGCCGTCGCCGGCAACTACTTCGCCCAACCCCTGCTCGACCTCATCAGCAGAGAACTCGCACTCACCACAGGCGCCGCCGCCCTCCTGGTCACCGCCGCCCAAGGCGGCTACGCCCTCGGACTGATCCTCCTGGTGCCCCTCGGCGACCTGGTCGAACGACGCCGCCTGGCCGTCATCCTCTACGCCCTGACCGCGCTGTTCCTGCTCGTCTCCGCCACCGCAGCCACCGGCCCCATCCTGCTGGCAGGCACCGTACTGACCGCACTGACCTCCGTCGCCGCCCAGGTCATCGTGCCCTTCGCCGCCACACTCGCCGACCCCGCCGAACGCGGCAAAGTCGTCGGCACCGTCATGACCGGCCTACTGCTCGGCCTGCTCCTGGCCCGCACCGCCGCCGGCGCCCTGTCCGAACTCGGCGGCTGGCGGACCGTCTACTGGGTCAACGCCGGCCTCATGCTCCTCATGGCCGTCCTGCTGCGCGTCTACCTGCCCCGCCTGCACACCCGCGCCGGCCTCAGCTACCCCGCCCTGCTCCGCTCGATCTACACCCTGCTGCGCGAGGAGCCCGTCCTGCGCTGGCGCGCCGGCATCGGCGCCCTGGCCCTCGGCTCCTTCAGCGTCCTGTGGACCGCCCTGACCTTCCTGCTGGTCCAGCAGCCCTACGGCTGGAGCGAATCCAGCATCGGACTGTTCGGCCTCGTCGGCGCCGCCGGCGCCCTCACCGCCACCATCGCAGGACGCCTGGCCGACCGGGGCCACGTCCAGGCCGTCACCGCCGCCGGCACCATGCTCATGCTCGCCTCCTGGCTGCCCCTGGCCGCCGGCGCCCGCTCCCTCATCTGGCTCCTGGTCGGCGTCATCGTCCTCGACCTGGCCCAGCAGGCGGTCCTCAACAGCAACCAGAACGTCATCTACGCCCTACGCCCCGAAGCCCGCAACCGCATCAACTCCGCCTACATGACCTCCTACTTCATCGGCGGCGCCATCGGCTCGGCCCTCACCTCACTGGTCTGGGTCGCCCACGGCTGGAACGGCGTGGTCATCCTCGGCGCCACCCTCTCGGCAGGCACCCTCGCCCTGTGGGCGCTCGAACGCCTCACCACCCGCACCCCCGCCACCCCCGCCGACGCCGCACGCCCCCTCGTCCCCGCAGGCAGGTAACCCATGCGCATCACCGTCTTCGGAGCAGCAGGAGCCGTCGGCAGCCGCGTCGTGGCCGAGGCGCTCTCCCGCGGCCACCACGTCACCGCCGTCGTCCGCGACCCCTCCCGCCACCAGCCGGCCCTCACCGCCGCCCACCCCGACACCGCCGCCACCCTCGGCGTCGGCGACGCGAGCGACCCCGCCGACGCCGCCCGCCTCATCGCCGGCCACGACCTCGTCATCACCGCCGTCCGCCCCGCCCCAGGACACGAAGCCGACCTCGTCACCGCCACCCAAACCCTGCTGAGCGCCGCACACCACGCCGCCACCAGAATCCTGCTCGTCGGCGGCGCCGCCACCCTCACCGTGCCAGGCTCCGGCGCCACCATGGTGCTGGACGACCCCGCCCACCTACCCGCCGCCTACCGCCCCATCGCGCTCGCCTGCGCCGCCCAACTCCAAGCCTGCCGCGCCTCCGACGCCGACTGGACCTACCTCAGCCCCGCCGCACAACTCCTGCCGGGCACGCGCACCGGCACCTACCGCCTCGGCGCCGACGAACTCCTCCTGGACGCCGACGGCACCTCGGCCATCTCCATGGAGGACCTGGCCGTGGCGCTGCTCGACGAGGCCGAACACCCCCGCCACCGGCGCACCAGGTTCACCGTCGCCTACTGACCCACTCCCGCGACAGCATCGCGAAGATCACCTCATCGCACCACTCACCCTTGACCCGCTCGTTCTCCACCAGATGCGCCTCCTTGCGCATCCCCAGCTTCTCCAGCACCCGCGCCGAAGCGGCGTTACGCCCGTCGAGACGGCCCACGATCCGGTGCAGACCCAGCTCCTCGAAACCCAGCCGCAGCATCTCCACCGACGCCTCCGGCGCATACCCCCTGCCGTGGAAGTCGGGATGCAGCACATAACCGATCTCGCCCTGCTGACGCTCACGACTGGTCCAGATCAACAGCACCTGCCCGATCAGCCGCCCCGTCTCCCGCAAGGTGACCGCCAGATCCAGCACATCACCCTCCTCCTGCAACGCCACCCGCGTGACGCGCTTGTCGAGAAAGGCCCGAGAGGCCTCCAGATCCCGAGGCTCCCAGTACAGGAACCTGGCCACCTCGGGCAGCCGCTCGAAGGAGTAAGTGGCCTCCAGGTCATCGACGGTGAAAGGACGCAGAAGCAGACGGTCGGTCAGAATCGGAAACGAAGGCTTGAGCACGACACGCAGTGTAGGAACCCCCACCCCGCCCCTGCGACACCTTTTCCCCGCCTGCCTAAGCTGCCTGCATGGACCTCGACGCGGCCAGAAAACTCTGGGAACCCGCCCCCGGCTGGCTCAACACCGCCAGCTACGGCCTGCCACCCCGCCCCGCCCTCGACGACCTGCACACCGCCCTCACCCAATGGCGGCACGGCAGCACCGACTGGCAGCCATGGGACGCCACCGTCACCCGCTCCCGCGCCGCCTTCGCCACCCTCATCGGCGCGCCCGCCGACGACATCACCCTCAGCTCCACCGCCTCCCAGATCTTCTCCCAGATCGCCACCGCCCTACCGCCCGGCTCACGCGTGCTCGTACCCGACATCGAGTTCACCAGCAACGTCTACCCCTGGGCCATGGCCGCCCACGTCGACACCGCCCCACCCGACCAGCTCGCCGAAGCCATCACCCCGCACACCAGCGCCGTGGCCTTCAGCCTCATCCAGTCGGCCACCGGCCACAAAGCCCCGCTCGCCGACATCATCCAAGCCGCCCGCGCCCACGACACCCTCGTCATCGCCGACGCCAGCCAAGCCTGCGGTTGGCTGCCCGTCACCACCGACGGCCTCGACGCCCTGGCCTGCGCCGCCTACAAATGGCTGATGTGCCCACGCGGCGCCGCCTTCGGCTACCTGTCACCCCGCCTGCGCGCCCGCATGCGCCCCACCGCCGCCAACTGGTACTCCGGCACCAGCATGTACGGCATGCCGCTCACCCACCGCCCCGGCGCCCGAGCCTTCGACCTGTCACCGGCCTGGTTCTCCTACGTCGCCGCCGCCCCCACCCTCGAACTGCTCAACCAACTCGACCTCGCCGACATCCACGCCCACAACCTCGCCCTGGCCAACCGCTTCCGCGCCGGAGCAGGACTACCGCCGGGCGACAGCGCCATCGTCTCCCTCGACACCGACGCGCTCGGTACCGGAGCCGAAACGGGCCGCCGCCTCGAACGCGCCGGCGTGCGCGCCGCCGTACGGGCAGGCAGACTACGCGTCTCCTTCCACCTCTACACCAGCGAAAGCGACGTCGACCTCGCCCTGCAAGCCCTCACCTGACACTCCACCCGCCGACCCACCGACACCGACCGACCGACCACGAAGGCACCCCACATGACCGTCCTGCACATCGCCTACGCCACCGACTGGGAAGCCGCCCAGCACACCGGCGAATACCGCATCTCCACCCGCGGCCGCACACTCGAACAAGAAGGCTTCATCCACTGCAGCGCCACCCGCGCCCAGGCCCGCACCGTCACCGAACTCTTCTACGCCGACGTCACCGAACCCCTACTCCTCCTCGAGATCGACCCCACCGGCCTCGACATCCGCTACGAAGTGCCCGAAGGAGCCCACGAAGCCTTCCCCCACCTCTACGGACCCCTGCCCACCAGCTCGGTGAGCGCCGTCTACGAACACAACACCCGCTGAATCCGCCGCGAGGCCACCCACAACCCCAACCCGGCCAGCACCACCAGATACAGCGCGTGCCCTGCCAACGCCCACTCCACCCGGCCCAACGCCAGCCCCCGCACCAGCTCCACCGCGTGATACAGCGGCGTCACCTGCACCACCGCCGCCAGCACCGGGGGATAGCCCCCCACCGGCGCGAACGTCCCCGAAAACAGGAACAACGAGAACTGCGCCGCCGTCATCAGGTCGAAGTCCTGCCACCCCCGCAAGAACGTCGACACCGCCATCCCCGCCGCCCCGAACGCCACCCCCACCAGCATCGTCGCAGGAAAGGCCGCCAACGCCCACCACGGCTCAGCCAGCCCCATCACCGCCATCACCAGCAAGAACGCCGCCGTGTAGAACGAACTGCGCACCATCGCCCACGTCAGCTCACCCAACGCCACCTCGATCGGCCGCACCGGCGTCGCCAAGATCGCCTCAAACGTCTTGGCGTACTTCATCTTGAAGAAGAAGTTGAACGTCGTCTCCGCCAACGCCCCGTTCATCGCCGACGCCGCCAGCATCGCCGGAGCCACGAACACCGCGTAGGACACCACCCGCCCATCACCCAGCGGAATCCGCCCCACCAGCGCCCCCACACCGACCCCGATCGACAACAGGTACAGCAGCGGCTCGAAGAACCCCGACACCAGCACCAGCCAGTACGAAGCGCCACTGCGCAACGCACCCACATTGCGGCCGACCACCGCGCCCACCCGGCCCACCGACACCTGCCGGGCCACCATCAACGTCACCATGATCAGTCCTGAAGTCGCTTACGGAAGGAGAACGCCGCCCACCACAACCCAGCCACCCCGAAGGCCAGCAGATACCCCACATGCACCCACACCGACCACGGGGGAGCCACCCCCAACGTCGCCGCCCTGCACAGCTCCACCCCATGCCACAGCGGCGAGGCGTACGCCAACGGCCGCACCAACGCCGGCAACTGCTCCACAGGGAAGAACACCCCCGCGAACAACGTCGAAGGGATCATCACGAACCGAAACAGCAACGCGAAATAGCTGTCATGGTCGATCGAGGCCGAGAACGCCGACACCGGCGCCGCCACAGCCACCGCCAGCACCCCTACCACCAGCAGCGTCACCGCCGCCCACGGCGAGGCCAACACCCCGAAAGCCGCCACCACCGCCAGGAACACCACCGCCGCGACCTCGACCCTGAACACGATGTACAGCATCCAGCCGCGCACCATGTCCCACGCCGACACCCGCGTCGCGAACATCGCGTGCGCGCCCCGCGTCCACTTGAACTCACCCAGCACGCTGTAGGTGCACTCACCCACCGCCATCTGGAAAGCCGTCGAAGCCAGCACCCCCGGCACGATCCACTCCACGTACGACACGCCCTCCACCGTGCCCACGTAACCGCCGACCCCCAGCCCGATGCTCACCAGGAACAACAACGGCAGCAGAAACGACGAGAACAACGACGCCCGCCACAACCGCTTGTACAACGTCAGGTGCCGCTCCAGCACCGCCACCGTGGGATGCGCCATCAGTCCACCAACGTCCGGCCGGTCAGGTGCAGGAACACATCCTCCAGCGACGCCCGCCGCACCAGCACACTCGAGGGCGCCAACCCCCTGCGATGCACCTCCGACACCGCGTCGTCGCCGTCCTTGGCATACAGCAGGATCCGATCAGGCAGCACATCCACCCGATCACCCACCCCCGACAGCCGCTCCACGAACCCCTCCAACGGCTCAGCGCCGAACCGCAACTCCACCACCTCGGGCGAGGCATACGACTCGATCAGCGACCGAGGCGAACCCTCAGCCACGATCCGCCCCCCGTCCATCACCACCAGCCGGTCGCACAACTGCTCGGCCTCGTCCATGTAGTGCGTCGTCAACACCAACGTCACCCCACGCTGCTTCAACCGGAACAACCGCTCCCACAGCAGGTGCCGCGCCTGCGGATCGAGCCCCGTCGTCGGCTCGTCCAACAGCACCAGATCCGGCTCGTTCACCATCGCCCTCGCGATCGTCAGCCGCCGCTTCATACCCCCCGACAGCGGCTCCACCTTCGAGGAGGCCTTGTCACGCAACTGCGCGAAGTCGAGCATCTCCTCGGCCCGCTCGCGCGCCTGCGCCCGCGACAGCCCGAAGTACCTGGCATACGTCGTCAGGTTCTCCCGCACCGTCAGATCAGGATCAAGGTTGTCCAACTGCGGGCACACCCCCAGCCGAGCCCTGATCGCCGGCCCCTCCCGCACCGGATCCATCCCCAGGATCCGCAGCTCACCGGCCGACGGCATCGACACACACGAGATCATCCGCATCGTCGACGACTTGCCCGCACCGTTGGGACCCAGGAACCCGAACGCCTCACCGGGCTCGACGTCGAGATCGATGCCGTCCACCGCAGTGAACTCACCGAAGCGCTTGACCAGCCCGCGCGCGTGAATAAGAGGTTGATGTTCAGCCACGAGGCCGAACACTAACCAACCCCACCGACAAACCCGCAAGTGAATAAAGCGCGGCCCGCCCCCGAGGAGCGGCCGGCGCGGGGGAGTGGCACCACCCCGCGCGCCTCCTCCCGCCCGTCGCCCGCCCCAGGCCGGCGGCCACCACAGCGGCCACCACAGCGATCACCACGCGAGCCGACCAGAGCCGGCCCGCCTGAACAACGCCGATCACACCACCCAATGCGGCCGCCGAGAGGCCGACGACGACGAAACCCCATCGGCCACAGCGGCGGCCAACCGCCGCACCGCCTCACCCAGAACATCCGCAGACACCGTGTACGGAATACGCAACCGCTGCTCGAACACCCCAGGATCAGCCGCGAAGTACGCACCGCCCTCGATCCGCACCCCATAGTCCAACGCCCGCTCAGCCAGCGCCGACGCCACAGGCTCACCCAGATCCACCCACAACGACAGCCCACCCGCAGGCACCCGCCACGACCACTGCGGAACATGCTCACCCAACGCCGCCACCAGAGCGGCACGCTGCTCCCGCAACCGCTCCAGAAGCGAAGGCAACAACTCCCCGGCCCGCCCCAGCAGAACCAGCGCCAAAAGCTGATCAAGCACCGAACCACCCAAGTCCGTGGCCACCCGCTGACCCGCCAGCTCCGTCACCAACTGCGACGGCGCCCGCAACCACCCGATACGCAGACCACCCCAGTACGTCTTGCTCATCGACCCGATCGTGATGACCTGACCACCCCCACCCGACGGCGCATGACAGGCGAAAGGCGACGGCGCGGCACCATCGAGCGCCAACTCGGCCAACGTCTCATCCACCACCAACCACGCCCCACAGCGCTGAGCCGCACGCAGAACCCGACCCCGCTCACCCTCCGGCATGAGACAACCAGTCGGATTGTGAAAATCAGGGATCAGATAGGCCAGCTGCGGCACCACCTGACCCAACGTCGACTCCACGATCTCCACATCCCACCCGCCATCACCCACCGGCACCGACACCGCACGCAACCGCGCCCGACGCATCGCCTCCAACGCATTCGGATACGACGGACTCTCCACCACCACCCGATCACCCGCACGACACAACAGCCCCAACACCAGCGTCAACGCATGCTGAGCACCAGAGGTCACCAAAATCTGCTCAGGCACCGTCGCCAGACCCCGCAACGTGAAACGCTCCGCCACCGCCGCACGCAACTCCGGCAGACCATAAGGGTGATAACCGGGGGAGCCCGCCTGCTCCACCAACTCAGGACCGACCCGCGCCAGCGCATCGGCAAGCACCGCCCCCGGCAACGCCGGAGCCGCCCTGGCCAGATCGATCGCGCTGTCCCTCGACCCCAGCAGCCGCGACACCCCACTCGGCGCACGACCCTCGGGCAGCGCCGTCCACGTCCCCGAACCCTGACGGCTCCGCGCGAAACCACTCTCACGCAACAGGTCGTACACCGCGGTGACAGTCGCCCTGCTGACGTCCAACGCCGCAGCCAGCTCCCGCTCAGCGGGAAGCCTGACATGCAACGCGACCCGCCCGTCCAGGATCAGCGCGCTGATCGCCTGAGCCAGATGCCGGTAAGCGGGCCTCGCCCCCGCCAGGTCCGGCAACATCGCGGCGAGCTGCCGACTGCCCACCATCCGGTCAGCGGCCATACCACTCTCCTGAAATTGGCCATGTCACCCAGGCCAATCACCCTACAGACTCGCCCCCAATGGCCTGAAAGCCCCCATGACAACACCCCGGAGACGACCACATGGAACTCACCTACGTCCCCCTCGGCGAACGACCCCTCCGACGCCTTCCCCAACTGCTCATCGGCCTCACCCTGTACGGCCTCAGCCTCTCACTCCTGGTCAGAGCCTCACTCGGCGTCAACCCCTGGAGCGCCCTGCACGAAGGCCTGACCCACCACACCACCCTCAGCTTCGGCACGATCAGCGCCGTCCTGGGCGCACTCGTCCTGCTGCTGTGGATCCCACTCAAACAGCGACCGACACTCGGCACCGCCGCCAACATCATCGTCCTGGCCTACTCAGCCGACCTCGGCCTCGCGCTCATCCCAGAAGACCTCGAACTGCCCGCACGCATCGCCCTGCTGACCGGGGGAGTGCTCCTCAACGGACTGTCCGTCGCCATCTACGTCGGCGCCCGCCTCGGACCAGGCCCCAGAGACGGCCTCATGACCGGCGCCTCCGCCGCGACCGGACGCTCCATCCGGCTGGTCCGCACCCTCATCGAGATCACCGTGCTCGCCGCCGGCTGGCTCCTCGGCGGCAGCGTGGGCGCCGGCACCGTGCTGTACGCACTCGCGGTCGGGCCGATCGCCCAGTTCTTCATGCCCAGGTTCGCCTACACGAGCACACCCTGAGCCGGCCCCCACCGGACACAGGCGAGCGGCGCCACCTCCGACACCACGGGGGAGGGGCGCCACCACACCTCGACGTCTAAGAAGTCAGCACCCGCACCGCAGGCGCCTGCGGAGCCGCCATCGACGGCTGCTGCTGCCGTACCGCATCCACCGAACGCTGCCGCGGCGAGACGCGCTCAGCGCAGCCGCCCTCGCAGTAACCGTTGGTGACGATCAGCCGCCCCCTGGCAGGCGTGTACGCCTCACGGCCGGAAGCGGGCAGGACCCCCTGGCACACCTGGCACAAAATCGCGTCGTTCCCCACGTGTGCTCCCTATCCGAAGTCTCGCCGGATAACCCACACTATGCGCACTCAATCATTCCGGGTCAGTATTTCCACGATCCGTCAAACACATCGGTCAACATCCGGGGGAGCAAGCCGACACGCCGCACACCAGATCTACTTGACATAATGTTCATTATCGAGCAACCAGATCGGGCTACGATCAAGCCATGCCGAACATCGGAGTCCCCGAAATCCTCATGCTGCTCACCATCGTCGGCATCATCGCAGCCATCATCGCGGCCATCGCCATCACCGCCGGCAAGATCGCGCGAGGCCGCACACCACATCCGATGATCACACCCACGACGCCCGCCGAACTCGAACATCAGCTGCAGGCACTCGTCAACGAGGGCAAGACCATCCTCGCCATCAAGATCCTGCGCCAGCACACCGGCCTCAGCCTCCAGGACGCCAAAACCGCCGTCGACGGCATGCGCGCAGGACGCCGCCTCATCGACCACCCCGCCATGACCCGCCTGCCACAGCCACCCCCACGCCTGCACCAGGCCGACCTCGCCACCAGAGTCCGCGAGCTCAAGGCCGCCGGACGCGAGCAGCAGGCCGTGCATCTGGTCATCGGCGAGACCGGCATGACCCAGGGCGAGGCACAGACCTTCGTGCAAGCGCTGTGATCGGCGTTACGATCGACACATGCCGACGAGTCTGGGTTCCCTCGTCCTCCTGACCGTTCTCGTGACAGCGGCGATCATCTGGTTGATCTTCCTGGCCGTACGGCTGACGCGGCGCCCCCGAAACCGCCTCCTGCCCTCCCTCGACATCACCGACCAGGCGCGTGAGCTGAAGGCCTCCGGGCAGTTCACCGACGCGGTCTTCCTGGTGCGCGGCGAGACGGGAATGAGTCATCGCGCCGCCACGAGATTCGTGCGAAAGCTATGAATCGAGGCTAAACCGGACAGAAGGTGAATTCTGTTTGGTATAAGAAACGTGCGCCGGAAGCGCCCCTGACGTGCGCCGCGAGACGGACCGCGCCCAGGCGCTCTCCCGCACGCGTACGGCCAGGCCGGAGCCCCGCCCGCCGTACCTGACGACCCCGTTTCCCTGTGACGCACCTCTCCCCCCTTTGGCGATCACTCGAGCCGGAGTTATGTCCCCTTTGCGCCCCCCTGTCCGGGTGGAGATGTCCGAAAATTCGGGAAATTGCGCTGTTCAGTCACTTGGCTTTGCTGAGTCATGTCAGCATCACTTGTTCAGTCGAAGCTCAGCTCTGAAGGATGACCTCACGTGCGGATTCTGCTCCTTGTCTCTGCGTTCAACGGCCTGACCCAGCGCGCCTGGATCGAACTTCGCGAGGCCGGCCACGAGGTGACGGTGGAACTGGCGCTGTCGGAGGAGGTGATGCTCGAGGCGGTGGCTCTGGCCAAGCCCGACCTGGTGATCTGCCCCTTCCTGAAGGACAGGGTCCCCGAGCGGCTGTGGCGCGAGCACCGGGTGATCATCATCCACCCCGGCCCGCGTGGGGACAGGGGCCCGTCCTCGCTGGACTGGGCGATCCTGGAGGGCGAGCGGCGCTGGGGCGTGACGGCGTTGCAGGCGGTCGAGGAGATGGACGCGGGGCCGATCTGGGGGTGGCGGGAGTTCGCGTTGCCGGCCGAGCCGATGCGTAAGAGCTCGCTGTACAACGGGCTGGTCTCGGACGCCGCGGTGGAGTTGGTGGTGGAGGTGGTGCAGAAGGCGGCTGATCCTTCGTTCGTGCCTGTGCCGCTGGATTACGGGCGTCCTGAGGTGTGGGGCCGGTTGCGTCCTGCGATGGTGCGGGCCGATCGGGAGTTCTCGTGGGCGGAGTCGTCGGAGCGGGTGGTGCGGCGGATCAGGGCGGCTGACGGGTCGCCGGGTGCGGCGGCGTTGCTGTGCGGGATGCCGGTGCGGGTGTTCGATGCGCGGATGGGTCCTGAGCTGGTGGGTCAGCCGGGGTCGGTGGCCGCTCGCCGGGGTGGGGCGGTGTTGGTGCACACCGGTGACGGGACGGTGTGGGTCGGTCAGCTGCGGCGTGAGGACCGGGTCGGGGTGAAGCTGCCGGCTGTGTCGGTGTTGCGTCGGCGGCTGGGGCGGGCGCCGGGTAGTCAGCCGGGGTTTTCGGAGATCACGTATCAGCGGGCCGGCCGGGTGGGGGTGGTGAGTTTCGACTTCTACAACGGGGCGATGGCGACGAATCAGTGCCGGCGGCTGGTGGAGGCGTTGCAGTACGCGGTGGCGCAGGACACGCGGGTGGTGGTGGTTCGCGGTGGTGAGGTGTTCTCGAACGGGATTCATCTGAATGTGATCGAGTCGGCGCGGCATCCGGAGATGGAGGCGTGGATGAACATCAACGCCATCAACGGGGTGTGCAAGGAGATCATCGGCTGTACGGGGCAGTTGGTGGTGGCGTCGATGGGGGGTAACGCGGGCGCGGGTGGGGTGATGATGGCGCTCGGGGCGGATCGGGTGCTGGTGCGTGAGGGGCGGGTGCTGAATCCGCATTATCGGACGATGGGGTTGTTCGGTTCGGAGTACTGGACGTATGTGCTGCCTCGGCGGGTGGGTGCGGAGGTGGCGCAGTCGTTGACGGGTGAGGCGTTGCCGTTGGGGGCGGCGTCGGCGGTGTCGCTGGGGTTGGCTGATCGGTTGTTGAAGGGGTCGAGGGAGGAGTTCGAGCAGGAGGTTCTGGAGTACGCCGAGCGGTTGGCGGGGCGGGATGACTATGAGGAGCTGGTGCGGGTGAAGCGGGAGCGGCGTGAGGAGGATGAGCGGCGTAAGCCGTTGGAGGCGTATCGGATCGAGGAGCTGGCGGAGATGAGCAGGGACATGTTCGATGATCGGCATGGGTTCGCTGAGGCGCGGCGGGCGTTTGTGGGGAAGGCGAAGGCGGTGGCGACGCCGGCGCATCTTGCGTCGCATCGTGGGACGTCTGGTCTCTGAGGTCTCGTTTGTCGCGTGTGCATCTCATATGTGAGATATGTTCTCCTGCTATGGCGGATGACTATCTTGTGCGGATCGGCAGGCTGATCCGGGATGCGCGGCAGCATCGGGGTTGGACGCAGCTTCAGCTGGCGGAGGCTTTGGCGACGAGTCAGAGCGCGGTGAACCGGATCGAGAAGGGCAATCAGAACATCAGTCTTGAGATGATTGCCCGGATCGGTGAGGCGTTGGACAGCGAGATCGTGTCGCTGGGTTATGCGGGGCCGATGCATCTTCGGGTGGTGGGTGGCCGGCGGTTGTCGGGCAGCATCGAGGTGAAGACGAGCAAGAACGCGTGTGTGGCGTTGTTGTGCGCGTCGTTGCTGAATTCGGGGCGGACGATCCTGCGGAAGGTGGCGCGGATCGAGGAGGTCTACCGGATTCTGGAGGTGCTGGCCTCGATCGGGGTGCGGGCGCGGTGGATCAACGACGGGAGCGATCTGGAGATCGTTCCGCCGGCGCGGCTGGATCTGGGGTCGATGGACACCGAGGCGGCTCGCCGTACCAGGAGTGTGATCATGTTCCTGGGGCCGTTGATGCATCGGGCGGAGCAGTTCGAGATTCCGTACGCGGGCGGGTGCGATCTGGGGACGCGGACGGTGCAGCCGCACATGAGCGCGTTGAAGCATTTCGGTCTGGAGCTGACGGCGACGGGCGGGATGTATCACGCGAAGGTGGACGCGTCGGTCTCCCCCACCAGGCCGATCGTGTTGACCGAGCGGGGCGACACGGTGACGGAGAACGCCCTGCTGGCGGCGGCGCGTCATGACGGGGTGTCGGTGATCCGTAACGCGTCGTCGAACTACATGGTGCAGGACCTGTGCTTCTTCCTGGAGGAGCTGGGTGTGAAGGTGGAGGGTGTCGGGACGACGACGCTGACGGTGCACGGGGTGCCGCAGATCGAGGCGGATGTCGACTACTCCCCCTCCGAGGATCCGGTGGAGGCGATGAGTCTGCTGGCGGCGGCGGTGGTGACGTCGTCGGAGCTGACGATCTGCAGGGTGCCGATCGAGTTCCTGGAGATCGAGCTGGCGGTGCTCGAGGAGATGGGGCTGGATCATGATCGGGGGGTGGAGTATCGGGCGGCGAACGGTCGTACGCGTCTGGTGGATCTGACGGTGCGGCCTTCGAAGCTCGTCTCCCCCACCGACAAGATTCATCCGATGCCGTTCCCCGGGCTGAACATCGACAATGTGCCGTTCTTCGCGGCGATCGCGGCGACGGCGCAGGGCTCGACGCTGATTCATGACTGGGTCTACGACAATCGGGCGATCTATCTGACGGAGCTGACGCGGCTGGGTGCGTCGGTGAAGTTGCTGGATCCGCATCGGGTGCTGGTGGAGGGGCCGACGCGGTGGCGGTCGGCGGAGATGATGTGCCCGCCGGCGTTGCGTCCCGCGGTGGTGGTGCTGCTGGCGATGATGGCGGCGGAGGGCACGTCGGTGCTGCGGAACGTGTATGTGATCAATCGGGGTTATGAGGATCTGGCGGAGCGGTTGACGGCGCTGGGTGCGCGGATCGAGATCTTCCGCGACATCTAGGGTCCTGTCCCCCGCCTTAGGGCTGCCCCGCCGCTCCCCTGCCGTTGGGGGGTGGCGGGGCTCTGCCGTCTGCGGGGCGGCGCTCTGCCGGGTGCGGCGGGCTCAGGGCAGGGCGGCCTCGATGAGGTCGGCTGCGCGCTTGGTGCCGCCTTCGGCCTGCAGGTGGCGTTGGATGGCGGCGAGGCGTTCGGTGACGTGGGGGTCGCCGGTGAGGTCGAGCAGGGCCTGGCGCAGGGCGGTGGCGGTGGCCTGGTCGGTGTCGAGGCGGCGGGCGACGCCGAGTTCGGTGAGGCGGCCGGCGTTGGAGAACTGGTCGACGGCCTGGGGTACGGCGATCATGGGGACGGCGCAGGCGAGTCCTTCGGCGGCGCCGATGTCGTAGAGGAACAGGTCGGGCCGGTCGTCGTGGTAGGCCTGGCGGAGTTGGGGGGTCATGGCCTGGTTGTCGCGCAGGAAGACGTCGAGTTGGGCGATGGTGTCGTCGGGCCAGCCGTCGGGGTCGTCGTGGGTGGGCAGGGTGAGGTGTAGGGCTTGGGTTCGGCTCCGGCGGAGGTGATGACGTCGTGGTAGGAGGGGTCGTTGGCGTAGGTGACGCGATGGCCGCGGCGCACCAGCTCGGCGATGACCTCCAGGCTCGGGTTGACGTGGCCGGGTGCCGGAATGCTGACCATGGCGATGTGTGACATGGTCAGCAAAGCTATCGGGGCTGGTCGCGGGGCTCCTCGCGTTTTTGTCGGTGCCGCTCGGTACGGTCTTTGCGCTGATGTTCTAGGCGAGGAGGGGCATGCGGCCTGCGGAGCTCAACAGGCTGACGGTGCGGGAGGCGGCTGACCGTTATGTGGAGTTGGTGCGTGCCAAGACGTTGACGGGGGCGTTGTCGATGTCGACGGCGGAGGTCTACGCGCGGGATGTGGCGACGTTGGTGGCGCTGGCCGGTGAGGGGGCGGTGCTCGACGATCTGACGGGCGAGGACGTGGATGCGATTTTGCTGGCGTTCGCGCGTAAGCCTGACGGGCGCAGGGCCGAGCCGACGGGCGGGTTGCAGAGCGCCTCTTCGCAGGCGCGGTTCAGGCGGTCGATCTCGGCGCTGTTCAAGCACGCGACGCTGGCGGGTTGGGTGCAGATCAATCCGATGGCGATGGCGACGGTGACGGCCAGGGAGCGGGGCGGGCTGCGGGCCGAGCGGCGGGCGTTGACGCGGGAGCAGGCGCAGGGGCTGATCGGCGCGGCCAGGGAGTTGGGGGCCGAGCCCGAGGTTGCGGCGCCGGTGGCGAAGGGGCGGCGCAGGCCGCGTAGTGACCAGCGTACGGAGTCGCGTGACGCGTTGATCGTGTTGTTGTTGTCGACTGTGGGTCCGCGGGTGTCGGAGCTGGTGCGGGCCAATGTGGAGGATTTCTACACCAACGACGGGGTGCGTTACTGGCGGATCTTCGGCAAGGGCGGCAAGACGCGTGATGTGCCGTTGCCGGGGGTGGTGGCGCAGGCGTTGGAGGCGTATCTGGCCGGGGGGCGTCCTGAGACGGCCGACAAGGCGTTGCTGTTGTCGTGGCGGGGGCGGCGGCTGGCGCGCGGTGATGTGCAGGCGGTGATCGACAGGGTGCAGCGGCAGGTCGATCCTGCGCAGCGGCGTTCGGTGACGCCGCATGGTCTGCGGCACACGACGGCGACGCACCTGCTGGCCGACGCGGTGGACATGGACGCGGTGCGGCGGGTGCTGGGGCACAGTGATCTGGCGACGTTGGGGCGTTATCGCGATGAGCTGCCCGGTGAGCTGGAGGTGGCGATGCGCTCCCATCCGTTGCTGAAGCCTCCCGATCGGCGATGATGGACGGCATGACTTCGGCTTTGTGGTCGTTCGCGGTGGTTGCGGGGTTGGTCACGATCGTGCCGGGGCTCGACACGGCGCTGGTGCTGCGGGCGGCGTTGACGCGGGGCAGGCGGGTGGCTTTCGCGACGGCGCTGGGGGTCAACACCGGGGTGCTGGTGTGGGGGGCGGCCGCGGCGGCGGGGTTGTCGGCGTTGCTGACCGCTTCGCAGGTGGCTTTCACCGCGTTGCGTTACGCGGGTGCGGCCTACCTGGTGTGGTTCGGGGTGTCGATGATCGTGAAGGCTCGGCGGCCGGCGCAGGGGGTGGCCGAGCCTGCCGTACGGGAGGGTGGCGGGCTGGTCTCGGCGTGGGCCAGGGGCGCGCTGACGAACCTGCTCAATCCCAAGATCGGCGTGTTCTACGTGGCGTTGCTGCCGCAGTTCCTGCCGCAGGAGGCGCCGCCGCTGGTGGGCGGGTTGCTGCTGGCGCTGGTGCACAACGTGGAGGGTCTGGCCTGGTTCACGTTGCTGATCTTCGGGGCGGGGGCGGCCAGGTCGTGGCTGGAGCGGCCGGTGGCGCGCCGGGTGATCGACAGGGTGACGGGCACGGTGCTGGTGGCCTTCGGGCTGCGGCTGGCGTTGTCGCCGCAGTAGCGGCCGGGAGCGCTCAGATGAGCCCGCCGTCGACGTGGATGTTCTGGCCTGTCACCCAGCCGCTGTCGGGTCCGGCGAGGAAGGCGACGACGGCCGCGACGTCGGCGGGGGTGCCGAGCCTGCCCAGGGGGGTCATGGTGGCCACGGCCTGGCGTTGCTGTTCGGTGGTCGCCTCGCGCAGCAGGTCGGTGTCGGTGGGGCCGGGTGAGATGGTGTTGACGGTGATGCCGCGTCCTGCCAGTTCCTTGGCCGCGACCCTGCTGAACTGCTCGACGGCGGCTTTGCTCGCGGTGTAGAGGGCCTCGCCCGGGCTGGGCCAGGTCGTGCTGACGGTCGACAGGTTGATGATCCTGCCGCCGTCTCGCAGGTGGGGCAGGGCGTGCTGGATGGTGAAGAAGACGCCTTTGGCGTTGACGGCCATGGCATGGTCGTAGTCGGCCTCGGTGACCTCGGAGATGGGGCGGTCGGCGGCGATGGCGGCGTTGTTGACCAGGATGTCGAGGCCGGGTTCGGGGAAGCGCTCGTGGGCGGTGGTGAAGGCGGTGGCGAACAGTCGCTGGATGTCGTCGAGGTCGGTCAGGTCGAGCCGTACGGGCCAGGCGCCGCCGTCGGCCGAGCCGCGCAGGGCGCCGACCTCGAGGTCGATCTCGGCGGCCACGCGCCGGGCTGCGGCCTCAGCCGAGGCGTAGGTGAAGACGACCGAGGCGCCGTCGGCGGCCAGGCGTTGCACGATGGCCCTTCCGATGCCGCGTGAGCCGCCCGTCACCAGCGCGGTTCTGCCTGTCAGTGGCCCCATGGTCGCCCCTTTCGCCGGCTTGCCCTCCTCTCCCCTGCCACAGATGAGGCGCTTCAGTCGGCGCGGGCGGCCGGTGTCAGGTTCGTACGGCGGGCGTCAGGTGGAGCGCGATCTGGTCGAGGGAGACGTCGAGCACCTCGGCCAGGGCGGCGATGGTGAAGAAGGCGGGCGTGGGGATGCGGCCTCCGAAACCTCGGCACCGGGTACGCGGGACAGTCATCCTGGCATCGGGCACGAAGCCGCCGTCAAGCCAGGCCGGAGAGGCGGCTTCAGCGGTGCTCGCCCGGCTGTTCAGCTCTTTCATTCAGGCACATCAGCGTCTGCTGGCCCGTCGCGACGAGCGTCCGGTGCCCCTCCTGGACGCCGAACACCTCCAACTGGCACACGGTCAGCGTCCGCCCGGCTTTCAGAACCGTTCCCACGGCCTCGATGTGCTCGCCTACGGCAGGCCGCAGAAGATTGATCTTGTACTCCACTGTGAGCACCGCGGTGTTCTCGGGAAAGAGGGTGAACCCCGCATAGCCGCCCGCGCTGTCGGCGATGGCGCTGGTGGCTCCCGCATGGATGTAGCCGTGCTGCTGGGTGACCTCGGGCCGGCTGGGGAGCACGATGTGCACGCATCCTGGTGCGATGTGCACGATGCGCGCGCCGAGATGGCGCATCAATCCCTGACGTTCGAAACTGGCCCTGATACGCGCCTGCACCTCAGGGCTTGCCTGCTGCCGTCGCTGCCGATCTTCCATGGCCCTCCTCCATCGTTCGCCCGTCTTCCTGGCCCCCGTGCCAGCCCGTTCCGGCCTACGTGGTCTGCCCCTACTTGACCAGTTGCGCTGCCGGCAGCGCCAGACCGAACACGATCATCGCGGCATCGCAGACGCGACTCGCCTCTCGCGCGGTGAGCCATTCACCCGAGGAGACATCGACGCCTCCCCGACTACCGCCCAGCACCGGCGCCGCCCTCCCCCACGCCACCACCGACCACCACGTCCCCCTTCTGCTCACCCTCGCCGCCACGATCAGCCCTGGCCAAGGCGTCACCACCGCCACCGACCGCACCGTCTTCGGCGACTTCACCCGCTCCCCCCAAGCCGCCTGACACAGACCCCTACCGCACGCCGCCATCCCGTCGCCCTGGTCGGGGCCACGCAGCGGGGCGCTGGATGCCTCAAAGGTCGGCGGTCTTGCTGCGGACGATGAGGTCCACCGCATCCCGAATCTCGCGCAGGAGCGCGAGGGTCTGCTCGACGGCTGCGGCGATGGCCTGTCCGCCGGGGGGCGAGGGGGATCCAGCAGCGCGAAAGAGGCGCTGCAGCCCGGTCGGCGCTGCTCGCCCGCCTCTTCCCCACCCCCGGGGGCGCGCTCCCCTGCCATGCCCTCCGCCGCATGACCACGCGCCCCCGGACGGGCGCCTACGCGTCGAGGATGGGGATCAGCTGCTCCTCCTCGTAGGTCAGATGGCTCTCCACGGCGTCGATGAGCCGGTCGACCTCGGCCAGCACCTGGGCGGGGTCAGCGTCGGCGGCGGAGACGACCTGCTGTAGTTCCTCGATCAGCGCGGCGACGGTGTGGTGCTCCTCCCCCAGCCGCTCGATCGTCGGGGCGAGCTCGGGGTGGCGGGCGGCCAGGGCGGGGAACATTCCCTGGTCCTCGTGGGTGTGGTGGACGTGCAGCCCCTGGCAGAACGTCAGGCAGTTCACCCGCAGCTGGGCGCCCAGTCCGGCGCCCGACTCGGTGATCTCCTTGCGGATCAGGGCCAGCTCCCGCCTGAAGGTGTTGTGGATGAGTCTGAGCGCCTCGCCGAAGGAGCCGGCCTTGATGTTGGGCGGCCCGCTCGGGATCTCCTTCAGCGCCACGACCGGCAGGACGCGGGTGGTCTTGGCCTGGTAGTCGGCCCATCCGGGGTCGGCCTCGACCGCGCGGGCGAACAGGCGGTCGCGCTCTTGTCCCTCCAGGACGACGGCGTGCGCGTCGTAGGTGAAGACGCCGGTCTCGACCTGGACGCGCGGGTTGGCCACCACGTTGTGGAACCAGGCCGGGTGCTGGGCCGCGCCTCCGGCCGAGCCGATGACCAGGACGCGGTCGCCGTCGGGCAGGTATCCGAGCGGGGTGGTGTGCGGGCGGCCCGAGCGCGCTCCGGTGGTGGTCAGCAGGAGCAGTCTGGCTCCTTCGAAGTATCCGCCGACCCGCCCTTCGTTGGCCCGGAACTCCTCGATGATCTGCTGGTTGAACTCGTTCGGCATTCTCTGCTTTCTTCTTCGGGATGCGGTGAGCATGACGACGTCACCACGGCAGGACCGTGGTGCGGCGGGGAGGGGACGGCGCGCCCTGACGCCCGGCGGGGCTGACCCGGCGGGTGGTGTACGGCGGCGCCGTGCAGAGGGGGATGTCGCGCGTCGGCGCGGAACGGTGGCCCACAGGCGGAGCGGACAGCGAAGGCGGACCTCTGGCCCGCCCGGCGCTCACGCCGTGGCCGGGACCCTCACTCGCTCGTGGCCCAAGCAGGCCGACCCGGCAGTCACATCAAGCACCCTAGCGGCACCGAAGTCGGCCAGGCAACGCCGCCCCGACGCCGGCGGGGGCCGTGACGGCTTCCGGCCGTCGGGCAGCCACCGGCCTCCTGGCCACGCCGCGCCGGTGCGGCGCGCCCTGGGCCTGCCGTCTCGCGTGGCCGGCCGGAGCGTCTGTGCGCCGTCGGCCGTACCGCGCCGTCCGCCGTACCGCGCCGCGCGCTTGGCCCGCGCGGCGGGGACGACGGGACGGCGACTCGGTCACCCGGCTCGCGCGGTGAGCACCGCCTGGGCGGTCCTGGCGGCTTGGGCGGCGACGCCCAGGATGCCGGAGGTGATGAACGGGCCGCCCCCTGCGAGGTCCCCGACCACGTGCAGGCGTGGATCGGCAGGGACCAGTCCCCCGGCCGGATGCGGTGCCGCCAGGTCTTCGGCCAGCAGGGAGGCGACCAGCTGCGCGGCCGCGTGCGGCACGGCCTGCGGGGAGGGGTTCACGGCATTGACGACGACGTCCGCGCTCTGCGTGCCGTCGTCGCAGCGCAGCCGGAAGCGGCCGTGCGCGGCTTGGATCTCGCGGACGCCCGCGGCCACGGTGAGCTGCCCGCGATCCAGAAGCTCCATCAGGACGCGCGCGTTGACCGGCACCATGGGTGAGGCGAGGCTGGTGGCCAGCCGGAAGTGACGCCGCAGTCGCCCGCGGTCGGGCTGGGGCAGCAGCCGCCAGGCGTAGGGGCCGAGGGCGTGTGCCGTCTCCTGCAGGACGCGGCGGCCGATCGCGGGATCGTCGACGGCGGCCAGCTGGCGTCGCAGCCGCCGTCCGGGCTCGTCGGTTCTGGCGGACAGCAGGTCGGCCGCGAAGTCGTCGAAGTCCTCCCCGGCCTGGTCCAGTTCGGCGCGCAGCAACTGGATGAGGTCGTCCAGGGTGACGGCGCCGCTCTCGCGGTGCAGCGCGCTCACGTGCCCGTCCTCGGCGCGCAACCTCAGCCGGTCTGCGGAGGCGGCCATCGCGGTGACGCGGGCGGCGTGCACGCGTACGTGCCAACCTCGCTCGCGCAGGGCGGCCAGTGCCGTCTCGGCGGTGTGCCGCAGGTAGTGGCCGTAGAGCGCGCGGGGAACGAGCGGCTGTCCCAGCAGGCCGTCGAGGTGGGCGGGAGCGCGCTCGCCCAGCCAGGCCGCGTAGTGCCCCCTGTCACGGTGACGGATCGACATGAGGGCGGGTGGGGCGTTGACCAGCACCGTGTCCAGGTTGAGCGGCGGGCGTCGATCCCCCTCAAACGAGGGGTTGGCCCGAAGCGGAACATGGGGAAGGCTCACCGGGGGTCCGGACCACAGGCAGGAGGCTCACGGGTCGATCATGGGGCGGTCGCCGCGCTCCTGACCGGCTGGCGCAGCACGGTGCGCATCGTGGCGGGGTCGCTCTCGCCCAGGTCCGACAGGTACACCTCGTGGTGCAGGCCGTTGGCCACCAGGTCGTGGGCGTCCATGTAGTCCTGCATCGCCGCCAGCGTGAGGTGCTCGTCGCTGTAGGGGCCCTCGTGCAGCGCTTCGACGCACTCGCCCTCGGTGAAGGTGACGACCTGCACCCGGTCGACGGCGGCGCCCGAGGGGCGCGCCGCCTCCCTCGCGCGTTCCATCTGCCCGTCGGCCGGTACGGCGGGCAGCGGCAGGTGCAGGTGCCAGCGCCACTGCTCGCGCGGCACCTGAAGCGCGGGCCGCTCGTCCTCCACCCACCAGCGGCCCTCCAGCGGGCCGAAGGCGACGTTCATGGCGGCGGCGACGGTGTAGAGCGCGGTGATGGCCGAGGTGTGCTCGCCGCCGCCGGGTTCGCCGAGTCCTGAGACGGTCAGCGCGGTGACGGGCCCGTAGGTGGTGATCACTGGTCTTCCTCCAGGGGGATCTGCAGATGGGTGATGAGCTGGTCTGCGGGGGTGGTGGCCGGGTCGCTGGCGTAGACCTCCCTGAGCGGGCCGTGCACGGGGTGGTTGCGTTCGGCGCACCACGACAGCAGGGCGTGCGCGGTCAGGGAGATCTGGTCGTAGGGGCCGATGTGGGTGGCCTGGGCGAAGCGGCCTCCCGGCAGGAGGCGGCTGGTGGTGCCGGTGACGGGCGCGTCGCTTTCCAGGGCCACCTCGACGGTGAGGGGTTCGTTCAGGTCGACGGGGAACAGTCCGATCAGGCGGGGCGCGGCCTGCTGGAGATGGGCGTGCTGGAGACGGGCGGCCAGGAGCCTGGCCACGCACGCGGAGGTGGCGCGGCCCACGTCCAGGTCGTCGGCGGCCTGTTCGCTGGTCACCGCGACCAGGCGGGGGCTCTCCTCGACCATGCGGACCTGGGCCGACGGCAGCCCGTCGGCCATGACCTTCTCCAGGGCGGCCAGGGTGCGGCGGCGGCGGCGCAGTTCGCTGTCCAGGTCGTCGCGGACCTGGCCGAGCGCGCCTGCCGTACCCGACAGGACCTGCGCGATGACCGCGAGCGGCACGTCCAGTGACCGCAGCAATCCGATCGACATGGCCTGGCGGGCCTGGGAGGGGTGGTAGTAGCGGTAGCCGGTGTCGTCGTCGACGTGGGCGGGCGGCAGCAGGCCCAGGTCGGCGTAGTGGCGCAGCTGTTTGACGCTGAGCCTGCTGAGACGGGCGAACTGCCCGATTGGCAGGAGGTCCATGTCTCAAGGATGGGCTCTCCCTCGGCAGGAGAGTCCAACCGGTTGACCCTCACGGTGGGTGAGGGTTCATGCTGGAGGGATGAGTTTGACGGTGGGGCGGGTGGCGCGGCTGGCGGGGGTGACGGTGCGGACGCTGCACCACTACGACGAGATCGGCCTGCTGTCGCCCTCCGAGCGCACCCAGGCGGGCTACCGGCGTTACAGCGACGCCGATTTGGAGCGGCTGCAGCAGGTGCTGTTCTACAGGGAGCTCGGGTTCGGGCTGGAGGAGATCACCGCGATCCTGGACGACCCCGGCAGTGACGAGATGACGCACCTGCGCCGCCAGCACGAGCTGCTCATGGCGCGCCTCGACCGGCTGCGGGACATGGTGGCGGCGGTGGAGGTCGCGATGGAGGCGCGGACGATGAACATCACGCTCACGCCCGAGGAGCGCTTCGAGGTGTTCGGCGGCTTCCGTCCCGAGCGGTACGAGGCGGAGGTGCGGCGGCGCTGGGGCGGCACGCGGGAGTACGCCGAAAGCCGCCGCCGGGTCGCCTCCTACACCAAGGACGACTGGCTGCGGCTGCGCGATGAGGCGGCGCTGATCACCGAGGAGCTGGTGGCGGCGATGAAGGCGGGCCTTCCCGCGGACGGCGAGGCGGTGATGGAGCTGGCCGAACGGCATCGCGAGCACATCAGCCGCTGGTTCTACGAGTGCACGCCCGCCATCCATCGTTGCCTGGGCGAGTTGTACGTCGGCGACGCCCGTTTCACCGAGACGTTGGAGTCCGTGGCGTCGGGCCTGGCGGCGTATCTGAGTGAGGCGATCGAGGCCAACGCCGACCGGCGGGAAGGGGCGTGAGCGTGGCCCGTTTAGAGAACGTGGGGTATCCGATAGCCGGAGCGTACGTTCCTTTGAGAACGACGCAGCGGGTCGATCTGGCCCGCCGTGGCCGTCCACGCCGTCAACAACCTGGCCCTGCCGATGCTGGTGCTCCTCACCGGAACCACCGGGCCGGCAACGGCGGCGGGCTGACATGCCACCCCGCGGTGAGGCGAAAACGTGCGGCGGGAACGAGACCGGCGCACGCCGCGCGCGGCTGAGCGGACCTGAGGTCCTCACGGTCGACGGCGAGCGGTTCGCGGCTGCCCGCCGCCGGCGGCGGGTATAGGCCCTGCATGAACATCCAGTCCCTGGACAGCGATCTGGGCCGCAGCGTCCTGCGGATGGAACGCCCGCTGCCGCACCCCGTGCACGCGGTGTGGCGGGCCCTGACCGACCGCGCCGTGCTGGCCCGCTGGTTCCCCGCCGACCTGCGCATCGACGACCCCATGCCGGGCGGCAAGGTGGTCTTCGACTTCGGCGCAGGCGAGCGCGCCATGATCGGGATGGTCACCGACTTCGAGCCGCCCCGCCTGCTGGCCTACACCTGGGAGGGCGACCACCTGCGCTGGCAGGTGCGCCCAGGGGCGCTGACGCTGGCCCACACCTTCGACGACAGGGCGGGCGCGGCCAGCTTCGCCGCGGGCTGGCACACCTGCCTGCGGATCCTGGCCGCCGAACTGGCCGGCCTGCCCGCCCCCGAGGCGGAGGACACCGCCGAACTGCACGACGCCTTCGTCAACGAGTTCGGGCTCGACGAGCCGGAGTTCGGCCCCGGCTCGGTGCGCCTGGAACGCCAGCTGACCAGGAGCGCCGAACTGGTGTGGCGGGAGCTGACGGCGGGCCTGCAGGTGCGCGCCGACGGCCCGGTCCCGGCCGGCTTCACCTGCGGGCCCATCCCCGCGGGCAACGTCGCCGAGGTCGAGCCCGAGCGCAGACTCCTCTACTACACCCCCGACGGCACAGTGGCCTGGGAGCTGGGTGAGGGCACCGGGCAGGGCGCACGCCTGGTCCTGACCCACAGCGGAACCTCCGCCGCAGGACGTGAGCTGGCCGCCTCGGCCTGGCGCGAACACCTGAGGCGGCTGGCCGACCGGCTCAGGCGGCTGCCGGCTGAAGGGTGAGCACGGCGGCGGTCACCGCTCTGGCGCGGGCCGGATGGGTGAGGATCTCGACGCTGTCGCACATCTGGTCGACGCTGCCGCACAGCGCAAGCGCCCGCACCTGCGGGTCGCCGATGGACTCCAGCAGCGCCTCGGCCAGGCGCCCGCCGTCGATCACCTGGAAGGGCCGGTCATGGAAGGGCCGCACCGACGTCTCGACGGGGCCGGTGAGCGCGATCCTGTTGTGCACGGCGGCCAGCCGTTCGTAGGCGGCGCTGAGAGCCGCCTCGCGATCCCGCCAGGTGCGGGCGGCCAGCGCCGCCCCCAGGGCCTCGCCGAGCTCGGCGGCGCCCGGCAGGCGGGCCAGCGCGCTGCCGAGCCACTTGGCGTAGGGGGGATAGCGTCGCCGTTGCAGCAGCGCCAGCCGCATCACCTCCCTGACCAGCCGCCCGCCCAGCGTCGCCGAGCCGAGCTCGTCGCCCACCTCGGCGCACCGGCCGGGAAAGGACTCCTCCTGCCCGATGCGCTGCCACTGGCAGGCCAGCACGTACCGCCACAGGTCGTCGGGATACCAGCGCAGCGCCGCCCGCACCCGGTTCAGCTCCCCCAGCCCGTCGTGGAAGACCTCCCCGCACGTCACCTCGGCCAGCGCCTGCCACGGCGCCGACAACCAGTCCAGCGGCGTGATCGGCCCCCGCGGGTCGAAGCCCAGCCGTGAGGTGAGCCAGCCGCCCAGCTCGGCCACCCGCACCCCGTGACGCACCTGGCCGTGCTGGGCGAACACGGTCGGATAGCCGCAAAAGATGGAGGGAAGTCCCGCCTCGACCGCCGCCTCGGTCTCGGCGGCGGCGCCGGGCGGCACGAACAGCAGCACGCGAGGACCCCAGTCGTGGTCGGCGCTGCGCTGGGTGTCGAAGGCCAGCACCTCCGAGCCGGGACCGATGAGGGCGGCACTGTGCGGGATATCGGCGACGAGCGGCGCCACCACGTCGGCGTAGTAGGCGCGGCTCAGCTCAAGACCAGGAACAAAACCGGACATCATTCGTTCAACTGTGCCTGAGCGGTCCCGGAACCTCACCCGATTTTCTCACCCGCAGCCCAGAGCAGCCGGGCCGCCCGGCAGGCGGCCCGGCAGGCAGCCCGGATGACCTGGCGGCCCACCCTGCCCCTAGGCTGGCCTGCGCACCACCACACCAGCGAAAGGGTCGCCTCCTGTGCTCCGCCTGTTCCGCGCCGTCGCCATTGCCGAAGCCTGCTCCTGGGTCGGCCTGCTGGCCGGCATGTACGTCAAATACATCGCGCAGGCCGGCGAGCTCGGCGTGAAAATCTTCGGGCCCGTCCACGGCGGCCTGTTCGTGCTCTACCTCGCCGCGGTGCTGCTGCTGGCCCGCCAGGAGGGCTGGAGCAGAGCCACCACCGTGCTCGGCCTGGCCTGCTCGGTGCCGCCGCTGGCCACCGTCTGGTTCGAACGCCGCCAGCAGCGCCGAAGGAGCCACCCGGGAGAGCCTCAGGCGGCCACCTCGGTCGCCGCCACCGGCAGCCGGCGATAGCCGAGCCGCTCGTAGACGGCCAGCGCGGCGGCGTTGTGGTCATCGACCATCAGCGCCGCCCTGCCGTGCGCGGCCACCAGCCTGCCGCTCAACCACCTGCACACCCGCGCGGCCAGCCCCCTGCCCCGATGGGCGGCGTCGGTGGCCACCCCCGCCAGGAACCCGACCGACGGCGCGCTCCACGCGTCGGCGGCCACGGCCGCCAGCCTGCCCTCCACCCGCAGCCCCGCCCACCGCGTCACCCCCGGCCTGCCGGGAGCGGCATAGGAGTCGGGGGCGTGGACGGCCAGCAGCTTGGAGATCTCCTCATCGAAGGAGCCCTCCAGCCACGACACCCCGTCGGCGGGACCCACCGGCACATGGTCCAGACTCATCCAGGAAAAGCCCGCCACCCACCGCAGCGGCTCGACCTCGGCCACCACGCGCCGCATCAGCTCCGCCTCACCCAGCGGGCGAAAGCCGGGACCCACCTCGGCCAGCGCGTGCCGTACCAGCGTGGCGGCCTGCGCCGGCGCGCCCCACACAGCCAGCCTGTCACGCAGCGACACCCCCGGGCCCGCGGCCACCACCGCCTCGCCCGACGACTCCCGCACAGCCCACGCCCTGGCGCCGCCACGCAGATCCTGAGCCGCCCACACCACCAGGTCGTCGTCGCCGCACGCGTCCGCCACCTGCTCCAGCGAGGTCAGCTCGACGATCACAGGATGGCGCCGGGCGCGTAGCCGGCCGCCTGCGGGTAGCGGGCCACGATCTCCCCCACCCGCTGCGAGACCGACTCGACCTGGTCGGCCGCCGCGCCCGTGAAGGAGACCCTGTCGGCCAGCAACGCCTGCAGCTGCGCCTCATCCAGCGGGAAGCGCTCGTCGCCGCCCAGCCGCTCCAGCAGCCTGTTGGCCTGCCCCTGCGAGCGCATCGCCAGCGCCGAGGCCACCGCGTGCTCCTTGATCAGCTCGTGCGCCTGCTCGCGGCCCACCCCGGCCCGCACCGCGGCCATCAGCATCTTGGTCGTGCCCAGGAACGGCAGATAGCGATCCAGCTCGGCCGAGATGACCGCGGGGAAGGCGCCGAACTCGGCCAGCACCGTCAGCATCGTCTCCACCAGCCCGTCGAAGGCGAAGAACGCGTCCGGCAGCGCCACCCTGCGCACCACCGAGCACGACACGTCGCCCTCGTTCCACTGATCGCCGGCCAGCTCACCGGTCATCGACGCATACCCGCGCAGAATCACCGTCAGGCCGTTGACCCGCTCGCACGAGCGGGTGTTCATCTTGTGCGGCATCGCCGACGAGCCGACCTGCCCCTCCTTGAAACCCTCGGTGACCAGCTCGTGCCCGGCCATCAGCCTGATCGTCTTGGCCAGCGAACTCGGCGCGGCCGCCAACTGCACCAGCGCCGTGACCACCTCGAAGTCCAGCGAACGCGGATAGACCTGCCCCACGCTGGTGAAGCGCCGCTCGAAGCCCAGGTGCGCGGCCACCTGCTCCTCCAGCGCCGCCAGCTTGGCCCGGTCGCCGCCCAGCAGGTCAAGCATGTCCTGCGCGGTGCCGACAGGACCCTTGATGCCGCGCAGCGGGTAACGGCCGATCAGCTCCTCCAGCCGCGCGAAAGCCACCAGCAGCTCGTCGGCCGCTCCGGCGAAACGCTTGCCCAACGTCGTGGCCTGCGCGGCCACGTTGTGCGAACGGCCCGCCATCACCGTCGCCTCGTGCTCCTCGGCCAGCGAGGCCAGCCGCGCCAGCAACGCCACCGCCCGATCACGCACCAGCAGCAGGCTGTCGCGGATCTGCAACTGCTCGACGTTCTCGGTCAGGTCACGCGAGGTCATGCCCTTGTGCACGTGCTCATGCCCGGCCAGCGCGTTGAACTCCTCGATGCGGGCCTTCACATCGTGCCTGCTGACCCGCTCCCGCTCGGCGATGGAGGCCAGATCGACCTGCTCGACGACCTTGTCGTAGTCGTCGATCGCCTGCTGCGGCACCGCGACGCCCAACTGCGCCTGCGCCCTCAACACCGCCAGCCACAGCCGCCGCTCGGCGACCACCTTGTACTCGGGAGACCACAGGCGGGCCAGCTCGCCGGAGGCGTAGCGGGCGGCCAGAACATTGGGGATCAACGGCTTGGACGTCACGTTGCCCCAGTGTATGGGGCCCGCCCCCCGCACATGCGAAAGGGGGGCGGCCCCCGCAGGGACCGCCCCCCTTCATCGTTCACGCTCCGGCGCTAGGCCGGGGCGGCCACCTTCTCCTTGGCGTGCGCCGGCGCGGCCGGAGTGCGGCGCAGCCGCTCCTTGGTCCGCTCCACCATCGTGTACAGCGTCGGCACCAGCACCAGCGTCAGCAGCGTCGAGGAGATCAACCCGCCGATCACCACGATCGCCAGCGGCTGGGAGATGAACCCGCCCGAGCCCGTCACCCCCAGCGCCATCGGCGCCAGCGCGCCGATCGTGGCCACCGCGGTCATCAGGATCGGCCGCAGCCTGCGCCTGCCACCCTCGATGACCGCCTCCACCACGCCCATGCCCTGCTCGCGGTACTGGTTGATCAGGTCGATCAGCACGATCGCGTTCGTCACCACGATGCCGATCAGCATCAGCATGCCGATCAACGCGGGCACACCCATCGGCGTCCCCGTCGCCAGCAGCAGCCCGATCGCGCCCGTCGCCGCGAACGGCACCGACACCAACAGGATCAGCGGCTGCACGAAACTCCTGAACGCCGCCACCATGATCATGAAGACGATCGCGATCGCCGCCACCATCGCCAGCCCCAGGTCGGCGAACGCGTCGGCCTGATCGGCCGACACCCCGCCGATCGTGTACGCGGCACCCGCCGGCAGCGCCAGCGCGTCCAGCTTGGCCGTCAGCGTCTGCGTCACGCTGCCCAGGTCGCTGGCGGCCGCCTTGGCCGACACCGTCGCCGAACGCTCACCGTCGATCCTGGTGATCTGCGTCGGCCCGTCCACCTGCGACACCTTCGCCACCTGCGACACCTTGACCGGCCCGACCTTGAGGTCCTCGACCTCCTCCACATCCGCAGGCGCGTCGTCGCCGCGCAGGATCAGATCGCTGGCGATGCCGTCCAAAGTCAGCTGACCCAGCGGCGCGCCACGGAAGGCCTGCGCCACCGCCTGCCCGACCTGCGCCTCGGTCACGCCCTTCTCAGCGGCCTTCTCCCTGTCGACGGCCACCTCGATCCGCGGCGCGCTGCCCTCCAGGTTGGAGGAGACGTCACGCAACTGCGGCAGCTCACCCATCGCCGCCTTCACCTGCTCGGCCGCGCGGCCCAGCGTCTGCGAGTCCGGCGCCTGCACGATCACGTCGATGGAGTCGGAGGCGAAGCCGCCGCCGCCCTGCCCGCCGACCGTCACCTCACCCACACCCGACAGCTCCTTCAGCTCGGCACGCAGCCGCTCCTGCAGCGCCGCCGTGTCCGCGCCCTCCTCGGCCGTCAGCGAGTACGACACCCGATCGGCGCCGCCGCCCGTGCCGCCCATCATCGCGTTGCCGCCGCCGACGTTGACCTGGTAGGAACGCACGCCCTCCAACTCGGCCAGCACCCGCTCCACCTTCTTGGCCGCCGCGTCGGTCGTGGCCAGATCCGTGCCCACCGGCATCCGCTGGCTCACCGAGATCGTGTCCTGGCCCGAGGAGTCGATGAAGTTGGTCTCCAGCCTGCCCGCCAAGCCCATCGTCGCGGCGAAGACCACCACACCGATCAGCACCGTCACCAGACGGCGACGCGTGGCGAACCGCAACACCGGCAGGTACATGCGCTGCAGCGGGCTGCGCAGCTCCTTGGCCTCGGCCGCCTCCCTGACCGCCCTGGCCTCCTCAGGCTCCAGCGCCGGCGCCTTCAAGAACCAGTAGGCCAGCACCGGGATGACCGTCAGCGACACCAGCAACGAAGCCAGCAGCGCCACCGTCACCGTGACCGCGAACGGCGCGAACAGCTCACCCACCATGCCGCCCACGAACGCGATCGGCGCGAACACCGCCACCGTCGTCAGCGTCGAGGCCGTCACCGCGCCCGACACCTCACGCACCGCCGCTGTCACCGCCGTCCGCTTCGGCTCGCCGTAACCCAGATGCCGCTTGATGTTCTCCAGCACCACGATCGAGTCGTCGACCACCCGGCCCACCGCGATCGTCAGCGCGCCCAGCGTCAGCATGTTCAGCGAGTAGTCACCCGCCCACAACGCGATCAACGCGATCACCACCGACAGCGGGATCGACACCGCCGTCACCAGCGTCGAGCGCACCGACAGCAGGAACACCAAGATGACCAGCACCGCGAACGCCAGACCCAGCAGACCCTCGGTCGTCAGCGACTCGATCGAACGCTCCACGTACGGCGCCTGATCGAAGATCACCGTCACCGCCGCGCCGCCGAGCGCCGCCCCCAGCTCCGGCAGCCTGTCGCGTACGGCATGCGAGATGCTCACCGCGTTGCCGTCCGGCGTCATCGTCACCGACACGCCCAGACTCGGCTCGCCGTTGGTCCGCGTCAGCGTCGTGGCCTCGGCCTTGCGCCGCTCCACCTTCGCCACCTCGCCCAGCTTCACCGGCTTGGGCGGCTTCGGCGCGACAGCAGGCGTCGCCGGGCTGGCCGGGTTCGCCTGCGGCCGGCCGGGCTGGGCGAGCTGGCCGGTGGGCCTGCCCGTCTGCTGCTGAGAGGCCTGCGGCGCAACCTGCTGCGGCGCGGGCGTCAGATACAGGTCCTTCAGCGCCTCGATCGAGTCGACCCGCTCGCCCACCTGGACCGTCAGCGACTTGCCGTCCTCGGTCAGCGTGCCGGCCGGGACCGGCGTGCCGTTCGCCTTCAGCACCTCGGGGATCTGCGCGGGCGACACACCCTTCTTCGCCATCTTCTTGGCGTCGGGCGTGATCACCACCTCTTCGTCCCTGGCGCCGGTGACGTCGGCCTCGCGCACCCCCTCGATGCCCTGCAGCTCCGGCACCATGACGCGGCGCAGCCTGTCGGCCATCTGCCGCTCGTCACCGCCGTCGCCCACCGCCAGCACCAGCACCGGGATGTCGTCGGTGTTGCCCGCCACCACCTGCGGGTCGACCCCGTCGGGCAGCGGGATACGGCTGACGGCCTGCTGCATCTTGGCCAGCGAGTCGTCGATGTCGGTGCCGTAGGCGAAGGCCACCTGGATCTGCGCCATCCCCTCCTTCGACGTCGAGGTCATCTTCTCCATGCCGTCGATGCCGGCGAAGGAGTCCTCGATCGGCTTGGTGACCAGATCCTCGACGATCTCAGGCGAGGCCCCGGGATAGGGCGCGACGACGAACGCGCCAGGGAACGACAACGACGGCAGCAACTGCTGCTTGAGCTGCGGAATGGTGAAGGCGCCGAACGCGCTCAACACGATCGCCACCAATATGACGAGACTTCGGTTGGCGAGGCTCAACCGGGCCAGAGCAGTCATCCGGTCCTCACGGGGGAAGCGACAAAAGAATTCGCCTCAGACTAACACTTCGCCTTGAGCGAATATTTAACTGACCGTGTCTTTCCTGATAACCTTCTCAGGAAGCGAGAGGTGAGAGTGGACGACGAACGCGAGACCCTGATTCGCCAGATCAGCGAGACCCAACGCGGCCTCGGACGACTCCTGGCCCAGGACCGCTCACCCCTGTTCGACTCCAACCTCACCATGCGGCAGCTCAAAGTCGTCATCCTCCTGTCATGCACAGGCTCCGCCTCAGGACAGGAACTCGCCGGCAACCTCGGCGTCGGCCTCGGCACCGTCACCGGCATCGTCGACAGACTCGTCGGCCACGGCCTCGTCACCCGCCACGAGGACCCCCACGACCGGCGCGTACGACGAGTCCAGCTCACCGACGCCGGCCGCACCCTCGTCGAAGAGCTCAACGACGCCGGGCTACGCAACTACCGGCGCATCATGGAGCGGCTCGACCTCGACTCCCTGCGCTCCCTGGCCGACATCACCGCCAAGATCGCCGCCATCGCGGCCGAACTCCCCTTCCCCCGCCACAACACCACCGCGGCCCGCTGAACCTCTCCAACACTCCCCCGTACCTCAGGGAACGTTGCAGGAAGAAACGACCGCGAGGACCGCACGAACACCATGAACACCGCCACGCCTGACGAGACGCAGCAGCGAGCCGACCTGACACCCGCCACCCCGGCCACCAGGGCGTCGCACGCCCCGTAAAAGCCCAGCTCGAAACCCGATAGCGCCGACGCCGCGACCCTGCGAGGATCACGTCGTCATGAGCCGCCCCCACACCTCCGAGATCCCCACCGGCCCCGTCGCCGTCCCCCGCATCGTCACCACCCTCGCCGGCGACGACACCATCACCCCCGTCTGGCGCAACGCACTCGGCGGCCTCACCTTCCGCCTCGACAACCCGAACGGCACCACCAGATATGCCAAATGGGTCGCCACCGGCACCCCCGAGATCGACCTGCCCGCCGAAGCCCGACGCCTGGCCTGGGCACAGCGATGGGCCACCGTCCCACCCGTCATCGACCACGGCACCAACCCCGACGGCGCCTGGCTCCTCACCGCCGCCGTCCCCGGCCAATCAGCCATCCAACCCCGATGGATCGCCGACCCCGCCACCGCCGCCGCAGCCATCGGCCGAGGACTACGACTCCTCCACGACGCCCTGCCCGTCGACGACTGCCCCTTCGACTGGAGCGTCCAACGACGACTCACCCGCGCCGACGAACGCCTCGCCAACGGCGAAGGCCCAGCCGACTGGTTCCCCGAACACCAACACCTCGACCCCGAACACGCCCGCGCACGCCTCGCCGAACCACCCCCGATCGACCACCTCGTCGTCTGCCACGGAGACGCCTGCGTCCCCAACACCCTGCTCCACCACGACGGCACCTTCGCCGCCCACGTCGACCTCGGCTCACTCGGCCTCGCCGACCGATGGGCCGACCTCGCCGTGGCGGCCTGGAGCGCCGAAGAGGACTACGGCCCCGGCTACGACGGCATCCTCTACGACGCCTACGGCATCGACCCCGACCCCGAACGCCTCGCCTACTACCGCCTGCTCTGGGACCTGGCCTGACCCGCCCTCACCCTCCCCAAAGGAAAAGGGAAGGACCAGCCATGCCGGCTACGACCACTCCTCAACGGCCTCCACTCACCCAGGACCAACCATGAACCCCCACGACACCCTCGCCCTCTTCGACGACCAGATGCGCCGCCACGCCCAACCCGACGACGCCCACGCCACCCTCCACCTCACCGACGGCGTCCTACGCCAGACCAGCACCCGCCAAGGCTGGAACGGCATCCTCTGGAGCGACCTCGACCACACCACCGCCGACACCGCCATCGCCAACCAGATCAGCCACTTCGCCGCACTCGGCCACGACTTCGAATGGAAGCTCTACGCCCACGACCAGCCCACCGACCTCGCCCAACGCCTCCTCGCCGCAGGCGCCACCCAAGAACCCACCGAAACGCTCATGGTCGCCACCATCAGCGACCTGCCCACCACCACCCCGCCACCCGACGGCATCCACCTGCACCCCGTCACCGACCCCGCAGGCGTCGACCTCATGATGCAGGTCCACCAGCAGGCCTTCGACACCACCGCCACCCACATCAAGCACCGCCTGCTCACCCAACTCGCCGAGGCACCCGACACCGTCGCCGCCGTCGTCGCCATGGCAGGCACCCGCCCCGTCAGCGCCGCCCGCCTCGACCTGCACCCCGGCACCCACTTCGCCAGCCTCTGGAGCGGCGGAACCGTACCCGACTGGCGCGGACGCGGCATCTACCGGGCCCTGGTCGCCTACCGCACGCGCATCGCCGCCGCCCACGGCTACCGATACCTGCAGGTCGACGCCTCCGACGACAGCCGCCCCATCCTGAGCCGCCTCGGCTTCACCGCGCTGACCACGACCACGCCGCACCTGTTTGTTGTTGAGGGTCTTTAGTCCACTAAGGATGGGCGACCGAAGGTCGCCCCGCCAACCGCCTTTACAAAGTAGATTTCAAGCGTCGGAGAACTTCGGGAAGCCGATCGGGACAGAGCACGGTCAATCGCCTGGTCGCCCGCGTCACCGCCACGTACAGGTCCCTGGCCGACTGCCGCAGGATCCCCTCGGGGTCCACCACGACCACCGAGTCGAACTCCAGCCCCTTGCACTGGGTCACCGTCAGCACCACCACCGGCGCGTCGAGGTCGTCACCGCCGGGCACCAGCGCCGCCACCCGCGTGTGCACGGCGTCAGAGGTCACCACCCCGACCCTGCCCTCCCCGATCTCGCGCCTCTCGGCCTCCACCAGCGACGGCACCTGCTCGGGCCCGCCCCGTACGGCAAGCGGCGCCGCCCCGCCCCGCCGTACCGACTCGGGCGGTTCGAGGAGGGAGTCGACGGCGCGCAGCACGTCGGCGGCCACCTCCATGATCTCCACCGGTGTGCGGTAGTTGACCAGCAGCCGCTCCTCCCGCCAGCGACCGGCCAGGTAGGGGTCCAGCATCTCGGCCCACGAGCGCGCCCCGGCCGCCGAGCCGGTCTGCGCCACGTCGCCCACCACCGTCAGCGACAGGGCAGGGACCCTGCGCATCACCACCCGCCAGGCCATCGGCGACAGCTCCTGGGCCTCGTCCACGATCACGTGCCCGTAGGCCCACGTGCGGTCGGCCGCCGCCCTGTCGGCCGTCGTCAGGGCCGCACCATCGTCGTCATGCCTGTGGGCCAGCGCCGACGCCACCATCACGCCCTCCTCGGCCAGGCCGGTGGAGACCAGCACCTCACCGGCGTACAGCTCGGCCTCCCGCCTGGCCTCACCCGCTCTGCGCGCCGCCGCCCTGCTCGCCGAGTCGTCCTCGCCCAGCAACTCGGCCGCCTCGTCCAGCAGCGGCACGTCGCCGACCGTCCACGGCGCGCTCGCCGGCCGTACCAGCGCCCGCCAGTCGAGGTCGCCCGCCACGGCGGACAACGTCTCGGGGCTCGACAGCAGCTCTGAGACCAGGCGCTGCGGCGTCAGCTCCGGCCACAGCGCCTCCAGCGCCGCGCGCACCTCGGGCAGATCCCACAGCCGCTCGGCCTCGTAGGCCAGCTCCTGCTCGGTGTAGGGCTCCTGCCTGCCGGGCAGCTCCTTCTCCAGCGCCGCCACCGCCTCTGCCGGCAGGAAGTTCTCCAGCGCGAGCGAGGCGTCCAGGCTCACCAGCAGGTCGCGCGCCAGCTCCCTCAGCATCTCGGTGACGAACAGCTTGCGGGCCATGTTGTGCGGCAGCCGTACCGCCCTGGCCCTGTCCCTGACGCGCGCGCACGTCTCGTGCGCGACCCTCGCCACACCCCCGTCGACCTCGATCTCCAGGTCGCCCTGCGGCACCCGCTGCCGCCGCCGTACGGCCTGCGCCACCACCCCGGCCATCCGCGCGTCGCCCTTGACCACCGCGGCGGCCGGCGGGTCGGCCGCGACGGCCCGCACACCGGGATACAGCTCCCCCACCGTGGCCATCACCACCTGCCTCTCACCCAGCGCAGGCAGCACCTGCTCGATGTAGCGCAGGAACATCGAGTTGGGCCCGACGACCAGCACGCCGCGCCGCTCCAGCGTGTCGCGGTGCGCGTACAGCAGGTAGGCCGCGCGGTGCAGCGCCGCCACCGTCTTGCCCGTGCCGGGGCCGCCCTGCACCACCAGCGCCCCCTGCAGGTCCGAGCGGATCACCCGGTCCTGCTCGGTCTGGATGGTGGCCACCACGTCACTCATCCGCCCGGTACGGCCCCGCCGCAGCGCCGCCATCAACGCCGCCTCGCCGACGAGGGAGCGCCTGTCGCTCTCGCTCATTCGCTCCAGGTCGAAAGCCTCGTCGTCGAGGCCGATGACGGTGCGCTCCCTCAGATGCAGGTGACGGCGGCGCACCAGCGTGCCGGGATCGCCCGGCGTGGCCACGTAGAACGGCCTGGCGGCAGGGGCCCGCCAGTCGATCAGCACCGACTCGTGCTCGTCGTCGCGCAGCCCGATGCGGCCGATGTAGGTGGTGACGCCGTCGGCGTCGTCGATCCTGCCGAAGCACAGCCCGCGCTCGACGCCCGACAGCTGCGCCAGCCTGCGCCACTGCTCCGCGGCGGCCACCTCCCGCTCGACCCTCCCCTGCACGTTGGCGACCGCTCCGCCGCGCCCGAAGACCTCGCCCAGCGCCTGCTCAGCCCGCCGTCTGGCCAGGTCGAGACGGTCGTAGAGCATGGTGACGCGCGCCTGCTCGGTCCTGATGGCCTCGGCAACCCCATCTTGACGAATCGACATGTGATTGATACCATCGGAGTGTGGAGGTTTAGCAGCCTCTTTTTGGCGTACCTAAGTTTTCTACTCTAGCATCGCCGGTCATCGCGCGCCCCCTTTCCGGATCCGTGCCCCTCGCTCTTGCTGACCTTCCTGGGCAGCGGGGACAGCGTCCCCGCGTGCGGCTCAGATCATCCGCCGCAGGGCGGTCTCCACGGCGTCGATGAGCGCATCGCCTTCGGTACCGGGGCGGCGGGCAAGACCGAGTTCGACGTCCGGCAGAGCGGGCAGCGCGGCCGCATCGTGGCAGGCCATGGCCGGCTCGAGGTTGGCGGGTATGAGCGCCGCGACCCCGAGCCCGGCCCGTAGCGCGGCGAGCACTCCGGCGAGACTGTTGCTTTCGAACGCCACCCGCCAGCGCCGCCCGGTGCCTTCCAGCGTTTCCAGCACCGACGTTCGCCAGGCGCACGTGTTGGAGAACAGCACCACCGGCAGCGGATCGGCGTCAACGGCGACACCAGGCCCGACCGCCCAGACCAGCGGCAGACGCACCGTCCAGCGCGGCGGCCAGGGAAGATCCGGGACCTCGTCGAGCACGAGCTGGACACGGCCGGTGTCGTAGGCCTCCCGCATCGCCGCGTTGGAAAGACTGAGCACCTCAAGCGTCGCGTCGGGGTGCAGCCGCGCGAGGTCGGCGAGCACCTGAGAAAGGCGGGAAGCGGCGAGATCCTCGAGAAGCCCCACGCCGCAATGCCCGGTGAGCGCACGCCCCGTTTCGGCGAGCGCCTGGGCCGACAACGCGAGAATGCGCTCGGCGTAGGGCAGCAGTTCCTCGCCCGCCCTGGTCGGCCAGACGCCGGACGGCGCCCGGTGCAGCAGCGGACTGCCGACGGCCCTCTCGAGCTTGCGCAGGTGCTGGCTGAGCGCGGGCTGGGTACGGCCGAGCGCGGCCGCCGCCCGGCTGATGCTGCCCGCTCGCACGGCGGTGACGAATGACCGCAGCAGTGCGGTCTCGAGATCAGCCATAAGCATTCATTATGCCCGGTCCAACAAATGAGCGACTTCCTATGGCAATACTGATGATTTAGCGTCAAACCGGTGATCAGATTTCGACAGGTGCTCGCGGTGCCGGGGATGACGCCGCTGTTGGGCATCTCGCTGCTCGTTCGTGCCGCGATCACGGCGGACGCGATGGCGCTGACGATGTACGTCGTGCTTGCCCTCGACATGAGTTACGCGGCGGCGGGAGCCGTGGTGGCGGCGCTCACCGCCGGTGTCGCGCTGGGCGGGCCGCTGCTGGGCCGGATGATCGACCGGCGGGGCCTGCGTACCGTGCTGCTGGCCACCGTTGCGCCGCAGATCGTGTTCTGGCTGACCGTGCCTGTGCAGCCGTACGTGATCTTGCTGGGTGCCTCCTTCGCCGCCGGTCTGCTGATGGTGCCGGTCCAATCGGTCACCAGGCAGGCGATCACCGCGATGACGACGACAGCGCAGCGGCGGGCGGCGTTCGCGCTGGACTCGGTGGCGGGCGAGCTGTCGTACATGGTGGGCCCGGCAGTGGTGATCCTTTGCGCGGCGAAGATGTCCCCCGGCGTGGTGGCATGGGGAGTGGGCGCCGCGATCGTCGCCGGCGGGGCAGGGATTGCCCTGCTCAACCCGCCGATGCGGGCCGAGGACGAGACGGACGGCGACGCGGCGGCCCGGCCCCGGCGCAGGGAGTGGCTGGGAGCGCGCATGGCGGCTGTCCTGACGATGGGGTTCGGCGTCGCGATGCTGCTCAGCGGCGTCGACCTGGCCATCGTCGCCACCCTCCAAGAAGCCGGTCAGGTCTCGTGGGCGGCCATGGTCATCGCCGTGTTCGGGGTGACGTCCGTCGCGGGTGGTCTGGTGTACGGAGCGCTGTCCCGGCCGATGCCCACCTGGCTGCTGCTCGGCCTGCTCGGGCTGGTGACGATTCCGGCCGGATTCGCCCATGACTGGCCTTGGCTGTGCGTGGCCGTCATCGGTTCCGGACTGCTGACCGCACCGACCCTCTCCACGGTCTCCGACGCGGTGAGCCGGCTGGCGCCGGCCGGTGTGCGAGGCGAGGCGACCGGCATGCAGGCCTCGGCGGCGAGCGCGGGGTTCGCGCTCGGCTCCCCGATCGTGGGCATGGCGATCGACGTGTCAGCGCCTGCGGGCGGCTTCGCGGCAGCCGGCCTGGCCGGCCTGCTCGCCGCACTGACGGGATACCTGCTCTCGCGCCGGTCACCTGCCGCCGCATCGTCTCCGTCGTCTTCAGCGCAGGCACTCGAGCCCTGCGACACCGTCGCGCCGGCCCCATGACGTGCGCCCGGTACGGCCATGGGCGTCCCGCGCCGGTGAACATCTCCTTCCTCGTCGTTCGAGAGTGATGCCGTCAGCGTTCGCGCAGGACCGCCACGCCGTCGCCCGACAGCTCGTCGTGGTAGCCGGCGCGCCCGGTCATCGCCATGATCAGCGCCAGCGTCGAACCGGTCACCGAGGGCCCGGAGCCGCTGGCGAACGGCCCGTCGTCGGCGGCCAGCCGCAGGCCGCGCACCCGCCCCTTGGCCAGGACGACCTGGTCGGAGCCCACGTAGTACTCGGCCAGGCGGGTGAGCGTGGCGATCGGGTGGTCGCGGCGGATGCCCAGAGGCCGGCGGATGTCCTCCCCGTGGACCACCGTCTCGCCCAGCATGGCCACCACGGGCAGCGGCGGCTTGGTCCTGCTCGTCACGGCCCTGCGGAACCTCTCCAGCGTCTCGGCCGGTGACGCCCCCAGCTGCTCGGCCAGCCGCATCGCCACCTGCCGGTCGAAGTCGAACCGGCAGCGCACCACCCCCGCCAGCCACCGCACGGGACCGAGGCGGGCGCCCGCGATCAGGTGGGCCAGCACCTCGCGCACGGACAGGCCCTCGCAGAGGGACGGCGTCGCCCACTGCCCGTCCGTCAGCGCCGCGAGATCGGCGGCCAGAGCCGCCCGCTCGGCGTGGATGAGCGCCCAAAGTTCGGAATCTGTCATGTCAGAGCACCTCCAGTCGTTGACAGGTAGGACTGCGGTCATGAGGCAGAATCGTCGCCTGTGACGGAGAACACCGATCTGGCTCAGGCCCGAGCGGGGGATGACGCGGCGTTCACCCGCCTCATCCAGCCGCTCCAGCGCGAGCTGCACGCCCACTGCTACCGCATGCTCGGCTCCGTCCACGACGCCGACGACGCCCTGCAGGAGGCGCTTGTCCGGGCCTGGCGTGGACTGCCCCGCTTCGAGGGCCGCTCGACCATGCGCTCCTGGCTCTACACGGTGGCCACCCGGACGTGCCTGGACCTGGTGAAGACCCGCGACAGGCGCGCCCTGCCCGTCGACCTCGGCCCGTCGAGCGACCACGCGGTGCTCGACGCCGCGCCGGTGACCGAGCAGCCATGGCTGGGCCCGTACCACGACGTCGGGCTGGACTACGAGCAGCGCGAGGCCGTCGAACTCGCCTTCGTCGCGGCACTGCAGCACCTGCCGGGCAACCAGCGTGCCGCCCTGCTGTTGTTCGACGTGCTGGGATTCTCCGCCGCCGAGATCGCCGCCATGATGGACGCCTCCACCACCTCCGTGAACTCCGCCCTGGCCCGGGCCCGCAGGGTCGTCGCCGACCGGGTCCCAGGCCCCAGCCAGCAGCCGACCCTGCGGACCCTCGGCGACGCCCGCGTCCGGGCCCTGGTCACGGACTTCGCCACCGCGCTGGAGCGCGGCGACGCCGACGCGCTGGTGGCGCTGCTCACCGCCGACGTCACCTGGTCGATGCCGCCTCTGGCGCAGTGGTACGGCGGGCTGCCGGCGGTCACCGACTTCGCGGTCGAGGTCCCGCTGACCCGGTGTCCCAGCTGGCGCCACCTGCCCACCACCGCCAACGGCCAGCCCGCCGTGGCCTTCTACCTGGGCCAGTCCGCCGAAGGGCCGCACGAGGCGTGGTCGATCACCGTCTTCGGGCTGCGCGGGGAGCGCATCGCCGAGATCACCTCGTTCCTCGGCCCCGACCACTTCCCCGCCTTCGGCCTGCCCTCCGAGCTCCCCTGACCCAGGTGCCTGACAGCCTGCCCCTTCCTGGCCGGCGCTGGTCGTGATCCATCGCGCGTAGTCCAGGAGCGGCGGCGGGACTCGGCATGGCCGGCACCTCGCATCCGGCCTTGATCAGTGTCACAAGGAGGACTAGCCTGATCGCCGTTGCTGCCGGACGGCGAGGCCGAGGCGATCGCGCCGCGCGGCAGGAGCCCCGACCACGACGAGCTGCTCGACCACACCGCCATGGAGTTTGGGACCGACTGACGATGAGCGCCGAAGAGGATTTCAAGCAGGTCGGCGCCGAGCTGGCCGACCTGGGTGTACGGATCTCCACGATGATGGGGAGCCCCGCGCTCAAGGATCAGGCGGGGAAGGTGTTCGCGAGCCTGCAGCGCGACGGCGCGATGGTGTTCCGGCTGGTCAGGGACACCCCCGAACACACCACCGCGCTCCAGCTGGCCGGGGCGTCCCTGTTCGACCCCTCGGGGCAGGGCAGGGCGATCAAGGACTGGGTGGTCGTGCCCCACTCCTCGGCCGAGAAGTGGACGGATCTGGCCGAGGCCGCCCTCAGCCGCCCACGCTGATCAGCAGGCCACCTCGACGGTGCGCCGGCGGGTGCCCGAGCCCGGCAGGAGGCGAACCATCGGGCGGGACGATCTGCCGACGTCATGGGGCAGGGAAGACAGCGATCGAATGGCCCCGGTCACCGACCGCAACTAGCGTGACCGGCATGGACATCACCATTCACACGACCTTCCTTCCGCATGACGACCCGGACGCCTCCCTGGCATTCTGGCGAGACGTCCTCGGCTTCGAGGTCCGCAACGACGTCGGAAGCGGCAAGATGCGCTGGATCACGGTCGGCCCCGTCGGCCAGCCCGGCACGTCCATCCTCCTCGGGCCGCCGGCCGCCGACCCCGGCATCACCGAGGACGAGCGCCGCACCATCGTCGAGATGATGGCCAAGGGCACCTACGGCTGGATCGTCCTTGCCACCGCCGACGTCGACGGCGCCTTCGAGCGGCTGGCGGCCGGCCACGCCGAGGTCGTCCAGGAGCCGACCGATCAGCCGTACGGGGTACGCGACTGCGCCTTCCGTGATCCCGCCGGCAACCTGATCCGCGTCCAAGAGCTCCGCTGAGCCGTCCGGCGATCTCATCGCCGACAGGGGCGCACGGGGTCAGTGGTCACCGTCTCCAGAACAGCAGGTGGGTGACCCCGCTGGGGCTCGGTACGGTCTCAAGGTGGAAGCGGTCGAGCAGGTCGGTGTGGCTCTCCCACAGTCGTTCACCTCGATGGAGGTCGACGGGCGCGACGGCGATGTGCATCGTGTCGACCAGGTCGGCCTCGATGAACGCGCGGACGGTGGCGACTCCGCCGCCGAGGCGCACGTCCCGGCCGTCGGCGGCCTGCTTCGCGCGTGCCAGCGCCTCGGCCGGTGACGCGTCGAGGAAATGGAAGGTGGTGTCAGCCAGGGTGAAGGACGGGCGTTCGTGGTGGGTGAGCACGAAGACCGGTGTCCGGAACGGCGGGGTCTCTCCCCACCATCCCTGCCACTCGTGGTTCTCCCAGGGACCACGCTGGGGGCCGAACTTGTTACGCCCCATGATCTCCGCTCCGATGTTGCGGGTGTGGTCGCGGGTCAGGTAGTCGTCCAGGCCGCGAGTGCCGTCCGGCTCGGTGCGGTTCACCCAGCTGGCGGTGGCACCCGCCCAGGACCACAGGGGAGCGGGGTCCGCGTGACCGAAGGGCCGGTCCAGGCTCTGCCCCTCGCCGGCGCCGAACCCATCCTGCGACACGTTGAAACACTGCACCCTCAACAACTGCGACATACGTCCTCCTCGGAAGTCGGCAAGCAACACGGAACGCCCAGGCCAGGCGTCCCTTCGGGGGGGTAGTCGGAACAGCGGGGAGATTCTTGCGGTCGGTACCGCAAGAATGCGGCACCGGCGTCGACTCCATGGTGAACGGCGCCTCAAGGGTGCCGCCCGACCATCGAAGGAGACGACATGAAGTTCTTGTTGATCATGCACAGCAACCCGCAGATCTGGGATGCGCTGACCGAGGAGGAGCGCAACGAGGTGATGAGCGGCCACGGCGCGTTCATGGAGACCGTCAAGAAGTCCGGGGAGATGATCGGCACCGTCGCGCTGGCCGACCCGTCGCAGAGCGCGGTGGTCAAGGTCAGGGGCGGCGTCCCGGCGGTGACGGACGGGCCCTACCTCGAGGCCAAGGAGTACCTCGGCGGCTACTACCTGGTGGAGTGCGACAGCAGGCAGCGTGCTCTGGAGCTGGCCGCGCTCATCCCGGACGCCGGCGTCGAGGGCCTGGGCATCGAGGTGCGGCCCGTGGTCTACGCAGGCACGGCGGACGACTGAGCACGCGGTGAAGTTCCTGCTGAATCTCTACCTGAACGCGGCGGACCCACCGGGGGAAGGGTTTGACCCTGAGGGCTTCCTGGCGGCGTCCGGGCAGGCAGGGGAGCTGATCAGTGCCCACGCCTTCGCCGACCCTTCCCTCAGCACCGCCGTGAGGGACAGGGACGGCGTGGTGGCAGTGACCGACGGCCCGTACCTACCGGCCTCGGAGCATGTGGCCGGCCAGTACGTGGTGGACTGCGAGAGCCGGGAGCGTGCCGTGGAACTGGCCACCCTGCTGTCGAGCGGTCACGCCTGCGGCGTGGAGGTGCGGCCACTGATGGACTCGGCCGGGATGGAGATGTGAGCGCGTCCGAACGCCTCGAGGACCTGCTGCGCGAACTGGCGCCGCAGGTCCTCGGCGTGCTCCTGCACCGGTACGGCGGGTTCGAGGAGTGCGAGGACGCGGTCCAGGAGGCGTTGCTCGCGGCCGCGATGCAGTGGCCCGCCGAGGGCGTCCCGGAAAGCCCGCGCTCCTGGCTGGTGACCGTCGCCTCCCGCCGCCTGATCGACCAGGTACGCAGCGAGCAGGCCCGCCGCCGGAGGGAGGCCACCGCGGCGGTACGGGAGGCGCCGGACGCCGGCCTCGCGCCGAACCCAGGCGACGAAGGCCCCCGCGACCACGACGACACCCTCACGCTGCTGTTCCTGTGCTGCCATCCGGCGCTGACGCCCGCCTCCCAGGTGGCGCTCACGCTGCGCGCCGTCGGCGGCCTCACCACCGCCGAGGTGGCGCGGGCATTCCTCATGCCGGAGGCCACCATGGCGCCGCGGATCAGCCGCGCCAAGCAACGGATCAAGGCCGTCGGCGCCTCGTTCGAGATGCCGAGCGCCCAGGAGTGGCCCGACCGGCTGGACGCCGTCCTGCAGGTGCTCTACCTGATCTTCAACGAGGGCTACACCGCCAGCTCAGGACCCGACCTGCACCGCGGCGAGCTCACCACAGAGGCGATCAGGCTCACCCGGATGGTGCACAGGTCCTTGCCGGATGACGGTGAGGTCGCCGGTCTCCTGTCGCTGATGCTGCTGACCGACGCCCGCCGCGCGGCCCGCACCGGCCCGGACGGCGCCCTCGTGCCACTGGCCGAGCAGGACAGGAACCTGTGGGACGCCGCCATGATCGAAGAGGGCACCGCGCTGGTCACCGCGAGCATGTCCGCCTCACCCCTCGGCCCTTACCAGCTCCAGGCGGCGATCGCCGCGCTGCACGTCCAGGCGCCGCGGGCCGCGGACACCGACTGGGAACAGATCCGCATTCTGTACGCAATCCTCACTCGGATCGCGCCGAACCCGATGGTCACGCTCAATCACGCCGTCGCGGTCGCGATGACCCGCGGGCCCCAGGCCGGCCTCGAACTGCTGGAAAGCCTGGACGGCGACCCCCGGCTCGCCCGTCACCACCGTCTCCACGCCGTGCGCGCCCACCTGCAGGAGCTGGCCGGCGAGTACGCTGCCGCACGCGAGAACTACCGGCTGGCGGCCCTGCGTACCACGAGCCTTCCCGAACAGCGCTACCTGCGGGCCAGGGCGGGCAAGCTGGAGCGATAGCAGCCGGCGAGGGCGCACCCGGTGGGCCGATGTCGAGAGGAAGCCTGCGGGCGCGCCGCCGCCTCGAGCGCCTCAAGCCCGAGCACGGAGACGGTCACCGGCGGCCTCTCAGCCACGCGGCGAAGGCGTCCAGCGCGGGCCCGGGGTCGCGGCGCCCGACACCGATGCGGAAGCGGTCGCCGGGTGTGGGCGTGAGCTCCGAACGGTAGATGCTCGAGGGAAGCAGCAGGACCCCTGCCTGCTCGACGAGCTCGGCGCAGAACCGCTCCACCCCGTCCGCGCCCAGGTAGCGGGGGTAGGCGACACAGCCGCCGTCAGGCGCCCGCCACTCGAACAGCTCCCCGAACTCGGCGAAGAACGCGTCGAAGGCGGGCAGGTTGGCGGCGATGACGGCACGGTTGCGCTCCAGGATGCGGTCGCGGGCCTTGACGGCGATCCTGGCCAGCACCTCGGACGGCGCCGCGTTGCAGATGGTCGTGTAGTGCTTGGCGCGTTCCAGTCGCGAGCGCACCTCCCTGTCGCGGCAGGCGATCCAGCCGAGCCTCAGCCCGGGCAGCCCCAGCGACTTGGAGGTCACGTTCAGCGACAGCGCCCGCTCCGACAGCTCCGCCGCCTGCGCAAGCGTGCGGGAGGGATCGAGTTCCAGGCCGCGGTAGACCTCGTCGCTGAACAGGTGGATGCCGCGCTCGTCGCACAGCTGTGCCAGGCGGGCGAAGTCGGCCGCGTCGACGAGCGTCCCCGTCGGGTTGTTGGGGAAGTTGACCGACAGCACGCGGGTGTTGGGGCGCAGCGCCGCGACGACCCGCTCCAGGTCCAGCGCCCAGTCGTCGTCCGGGTCCAGGGCCACGCCGCTGACCTCGCACAGCGACAGCGGGACGGTCTCGGCCGACTGGTAGTTGGGTGTGACGACCACGGCGTGGTCGGCCGGTCCGAGCAGGACGTGCATGGCCAGATAGAGGGCCTCCTGGGCGCCGGTGAAGCAGATCACGTCGTCGGCGTCGACATGGGCGTAGGTTTCGGCGATCGCCTGCCGGAGCGCGGGATCGCCGAAGGTCTCGGTGTAGCCGAACGACAGCGTCTCCCAGGCGTGCAGGTCCCCCGGGTCGGCCAGCGCGAGCAACTCGGACATGGTCATGGTCTGGGCGTCGGAGGCCGTCAGGTGGTGGCGGGCGGTGAACTCCCAGCGGGAGAAGTACGTCTCCAGCCGGAAGTCGGGCAGAAGGGTCACGAGTCGTTCCTTTGGGCTTTGAGCTCGGCGAGCAGGGCGTACAGGGTGGAGCGCGACACCTTGAGCGCGCCGGCGACGACCGGGGCGGCCCGCCGTACGGCGAACACTCCCGCCTGGTCGAGTTCGCTGAGGACGGCGAGCCGGTCCTCGCGTCCGAGGCGGTCGACGGGGCGGCCGCGTTCGCGCACGAACGAGCCGACGACCTGGTGCACCCGCTCGGTCCAGTCCTGTTCGAACAGCGCCTCGGGGCGTGGCTGCGAGGGCGCGGCGAACCCGGCCAGCACGGCGGCCGCCTGCTCCAGCGGGGTCCGGTCGAGGTTGACGCACAGCACGGCCGAGGGCCGCCCCTCCGCGTCCCTCAGCACCGCGCTGACCGAGGAGAGTCGCCGGCCGTCGGACAGCAGTTTCTGGTAGGGGCCGTAGACGTCATGCGCCGACGGCTCCAGCCGGTCCAGCTCGCCCAGCAGCGAGGGGTCGCCGGGCTCGCGCCTGCTCATCGGGTTCCACACGCCCAGCACGCGGTCGCTCGCGACATCGTGCAGCACGACCTCGGCGTACGGTCCGAGCAGCAGGGCGATCGCCTGGCACACCGGCGCCCAGGCCCGCACCCGCGGGTCGGCGCCATCCGCTGTCGTCTCCATGCCTGGACTATATGTCCAGACTGGATATTGAGTCCAGACAGTGCCGAAGGAGGACCCTGTCCCGGTGATCAGCGAGAACACCTTTCCGTGGCAGAGGCGCGAGGGCGGCCAGAGCCGAATTTGCCACTTTGGCAATGAACTTTGCCAAGCGGCGGGTCCTCGGCGGACCATCTGCGGTGAATGGAGGCACACATGAACGCACAGACCGAACAGACAGGTGACGGGCGGCGCTACGACGTCGTGGTGGTCGGCGGTGGCGCCGCAGGGCTCAGCGGCGCGCTCACCCTGGCCAGAGCGCGCCGCTCGGTCCTGGTGATCGACGCGGGACAGCCGCGCAACGCCCCGGCGGGGCACGTCCACGGCTACCTGGCGCGCGAGGGCGTCTCCCCCGCCGACCTGCTGGCCGCGGGCCGCGCGGAGGTGAGCGGCTACGGCGGCCGGATCGTCCAGGGCAGCGTCGTGGCGGCCGAGCGCGCGGGCGACGGCTTCCGCCTGCGGCTCGACAACGGCTCCTCCGTCGTGGCCGGCAGGCTGCTGGTGACCACCGGGCTGGTCGACGAGCTGCCCGACGTGCAGGGACTGGCCCAACGATGGGGCCGCGAGGTGCTGCACTGCCCCTACTGCCACGGCTGGGAGGTGCGCGACCAGGCCATCGGCGTCCTGGCCGACGGGCCGCTCGCCGTCCACCAGGCGTTGCTGTGGCGGCAGTGGAGCAGCGACGTGACCCTCTTCCTGCACACACAGGACGGCCTCGGCGACGACGAGCGCGAACAGCTGGCCGCGAGGGACATCGCCGTGGTCGAGGGAGCGGTCGCGGCGCTGGAGGTGAGCGACGACAGGCTCACCGGCCTCCGCCTGGCCGACGGCAGGGTGCTCCCGCTCGAGGCCGTCGTCGTGGCGCCGCGCATGACCGCCCGTGCCGACGTGCTGACCGGCCTCGGCCTGGAGCCCACCGACCTGGAGATGGGCGGCCACGTGGTCGGCAGCTATGTCGCCGCCGACCCCTCGGGAGCCACGGCGGTGCCGGGGGTGTGGGTGGCGGGCAACGTGGCCAACCTGACCGAGCAGGTCATCGGCGCGGCCGGCGCGGGAGTGCGCGCCGGCGCGGCCATCAACGCCGACCTGATCGACGAAGAGACCCGCCAGGCCGTCGCCTCCCGCCGGCAGCGCGCCCGCCACCCTGCCCACGACCGGCGGGACGTCACCGAGCAGGAGTTCTGGGACGGCCGTTACGCCGCCAGCGACAGGATCTGGAGCGGCGACCCCAACGCCGCCCTCGTGCGCGAGGCCGCGGACCTGGAGCCCGGCACCGCTCTCGACCTGGGCTGCGGCGAGGGCGGCGACGCCGTCTGGCTCGCCTCGAGGGGCTGGCGCGTGACGGCCACCGACATCTCCCGCGTCGCCCTCGAACGCGCCGCCGCGCACGCGAAGCAGGCCGGGGTCGCCGACCGGATCGACTGGCAGCAGCACGACCTCGGCGCGTCCTTCCCCGAGGGCTCCTTCGACCTCGTCTCCGCGCACTTCCTGCACTCGCCCGGCGACATGCCGCGCGAGAAGATCCTCAGGTTCGCCGCCGGGGCGGTCGCGCCGGGCGGCGTGCTCCTGATCGTCGGGCACGCGGGCTTCCCCTCGTGGGAGCCCGAGCCGCACCCGGCGGTGCACCTGCCCACCCCTCAGGAGGTCCTGGAGTCGCTGGAGCTGCCCGAAGGACAGTGGGAGGTCCAGCGCTGCGAGGAGTACGAGCGCGAGCAGACCGCCCCCGACGGCCGCCCCGGCACCCGTCTCGACAACATCCTCAGAGTCAGGCGGACGGCCTAGCCTGCGCGCCGAGGTCCAGCTCGAAGCCGTGGGCGGCCAGCTCGGTGAGGAAGTCGGCGGGCTCCACCAGCTGCTCGACGTGCCTGACCCCTGGCGGCATGCCGGGCAGCCTCCGTAGCAGCAGCGCGGCGGTCAGCCCGGTGGCGCGGCTCTGCAGGCGTCCGCTGAAGCCGGCCCTGACCTTCCCCGACCGTACGGTCACCGCGAACCCGTCACCCCCCAGGTGGATCCTGCCCAGCGCCGCCACGAGCGCCTCGCGCACCCTCGGGCGGCGCAGCAGGCGGCCCACGGCCGGGCCTCTGGCGGCGGCCAGCAGCGCGGTGGTCAGCCGCGAGTCGAGCGCCAGGCCGGTGGCGACCTGGCCGATCCCGAGGGTGCGCGGCAGCGTGTACTGGTCGGAGAAGGGGAAGCGGTGCACGACGCGCTCGCCGAACGGGGCGGGGAAGCGCATCGCCCATGAGCCCTCGAGCCTGCCGAGCCCGTCGAGGGTCCAGCGGATGGCCGAGGGGCCGTGCTGCTCACCCGAGCCGAGCAGCACACCGACGCGGGCCTGGCCGGTTCCCGAGCGCTCGACGCAGTGCCGTACCAGCAGGTTGGTGACGCCCGGGACCAGACCGACGCTCAGGACCGCCGTCGCGCCCCGCCGTACGGCCAGCTCGTCGAGCTCCTCGATCCCGGCGAGCACCGCGTGGGAGGCGCTGACGTCGAGGTAGTGCACCCCCCGCTCCAGGCAGGCGCGGGCGACGGCGGCGTTGTCGAGCTCGGCGCACATCAGGACCGCCTCGACGCCCTCCAGCGCCCCGGCCAGCCCGGCGGCGTCGGAGGCGTCCACGCGCATGGCGGTCGTGCCCGGCACCGGCCGGGCCGCCGAAGGGTCGCGCCCCGCCACGATCACGGACCTGCCGGGACCGTCCCGCACCAGCGCCGCCGCCGCCTGCCTGCCGACGGCCCCGTATCCACCGAGGACGAGGATCGCGCCCATGACTCCCCCAAGTTTTTGTAGTGACGCTACAGTAATGTGATGAGCGCATCCAAGCCGGACGGCAGGACCGCGCGGGCCAGGGCCACCCGCGCCCGCGTCACGGCCGCCGCCACGGAGCTGTTCGTGGCCGCCGGATATGGCGCCACCAGCGTCAACGCCATCGCCGCCAGGGCCGGGGTGGGCGAGCAGACCGTCTACTACGCCTTCGGTGCCAAACGCGCCGTGCTCACCGCCGCGCTCGATGTGGCCGTCGCGGGCGACGACGAGCCGATCCCCACGCTCGAACGCCCGTGGGTGCGCGAGGCGCTGGCCGAGCCCGACCCTGTCGAGCAGATCAGACGGCAGGTCGAGGGCGCGGGAGCGATCCATCTGCGGGCCGCCGCGCTGCTGGACGTGGTGCGCAGCGCCGCGGCCTCCGACCCCGACCTGGCCGAGGTGTGGGCCGACAACGTGGACCGGCGCCTGACCGTGCAGCGGGTCTTCGCCGAGGCGCTGGCCGCCAAGGGGGCGCTGCGCGAGGAGCTCACCGTCGAGGACGCCGCCGACATCGCCCTCGCGTCGCTGGCCCCCGAGACCTACAACCTGCTCGTCACCGGCCGCGGCTGGCCGCACGCCAGATGGCAGAGGTGGACCACCGGCGCCCTTGTCCACCACCTCACCACGCGAGCCTGTCGAAACGGCGTGAGCGCGTTCGTATAGAGACTGAGGAGAGGGAAACCACCCAGGAGGACCCGATGAAGAAGTACCTGCTCAGCATCTACCAGCCCGACGGCGACCCACCCCCGCCCGAGGTGCTCGGTCCCATCATGCGCGAGGTCGAGGCGTTCGAGAGCGAGCTCAGGCAGGCGGGCGCGTGGGTCTTCACCGGCCGCCTGCACCCGGCGGACACCGCGACCGTGCTGCGGCCCGACGCCGGCGGCGTGCTGATGACCGACGGGCCGTTCGTCGAGGGCAAGGAGCACATCGGCGGGTTCGTCGTCATCCAGGCGCCCGACCTCGACGCCGCCCTCGACTGGGCCCGCAGGGCCACCCTGGCCTCCACCCTGCCCATCGAAGTCCGGCCGCTGCACGACTGAGATGTCGCAGCTCGAAGGTGTATTCCGCGAGGAGTACGGCCGCGCCGTCGCCGTCCTGGTCCGTGCCTTCGGCGACATCGACCTGGCCGAGGACGCCGTCCAGGACGCCTTCGCCGAGGCCACCAGGCGCTGGCCGTCGGCGGGAACGCCGCCGAGCCCCGCGGGCTGGATCATCACCACCGCCCGCAACAGGGCCATCGACAGACTGCGCCGTGAGTCCACACGCGACGAGCGCCACGCCCAGGCCGCCCTCATGACGGCCACCGGCGAACCAGACCAGGTGGAGGGGCCCGTGCACGACGACAGGCTGCGCCTGATCTTCACCTGCTGCCACCCCTCGCTGTCCACCGCCGCCCAGGTCGCGCTGACCCTGCGCCTGCTGGGCGGCCTGACCACCGCCGAGATCGCCAGGGCCTTCCTGGTGCCCGAACCGACGATGGCCCAGCGGCTGGTCCGGGCCAAGGGCAAGATCCGCGACGCGCGCATCCCCTACCGGATCCCGCGCGAGGCCGACCTGCCCGACCGGCTGCGCGCGGTGCTGTCGGTGCTCTACCTCATCTTCAACGAGGGGTACGCCGCCAGCGCGGGAGACCGGCTGGTGCGCGAGGAGCTGTGCGCCGAGGCCATCCGGCTGGGCCGCCTGCTGGCCGAGCTCATGCCCGACGAGCCCGAGGTGTGGGGGCTGCTGGCCCTCATGCTCCTGCTGCAGTCGCGCCGCGCCGCCCGCACCACACCCGACGGACGGCTGGTGCCGCTGGCCGGGCAGGACAGAGCCCTCTGGGACCACGACCTGATCGCCGAAGGCCACCGGATCGTACGGTGGTGCCTGCGGCGCGACCAGCCGGGGCCGTACCAGATCCAGGCGGCGATCAACGCCGTGCACAGCGACGGCCCGCCCACCGACTGGCGGCAGATCCTCGCCCTGTACGACCAGCTCCTGCTGTCCACGCCCACGCCGATCGTCGCCCTCAACAGGGCGGTCGCCGTGGCCGAGGTCGAAGCCCCCGCCGTCGCGCTGGAACTCGTCGACGACCTCGACCTCGGCGGCTTCCACCTCTTCCACGCCATCCGCGCCGACCTGCTGCGCCGCACGGGCCGCGACGCGGAGGCGCTGCGGGCGTACACGGCGGCGATCGAGCTCACCACCAACGCGGCCGAGCGCGCCTTCCTGCGCACCAGGGCCGAGGCCATCGCCCGATAGCCGGCGGGGGCCGCCTGCGGTGGACGGGCCTCACTCCGGCATGTCGCACTGGTGCGCGATCGCCTCGCGTACCAGGCCGGCGACCGCCCCGGCCTGCCGCATCGCCGCATCGGCCGGCACCTCGCGCAGGTGGCGTCCCGCGCCGAGCAGGAGGTCGTGGGGGTCCTCCAGCAGCGCGCCCTTGTGGAAGATCAGCTTCACCCCCTTCTTCGTCGCGGCGATGCCGCACAACCAGTGGTGCCAGTTCCCCTCGACGGTGAACGTCAGCCGCCCCCACTTGATCGACTGCTCCAGCCGGGGGTCGGCCTCCCGAACCACCTGGGCGAGCTCCTCCACCCGGCCACGCAGCGGCGCGTCCAAGCCGTCGAGCCACTCGCGAACGTCCTGTGTCTCGGCCATGCGCCCATGGTCGCACGCCTCCTTGACAAGAAAAATTGTCGGTGGGAGAGTGGAGCCATGTTCGACGTGACGGTGATCGAGGACCCGGCAGCCGCCGAGGCATCGCTGGACCCGATCAGGGCCAGACTCCTGGCCGAGCTCTCCCAGCCCGGCTCGGCCACCATGCTGGCCGCCAAGGTCGGCCTCCCCCGGCAGAAAATCAACTACCACCTCAAGACCCTCGAACGGCACGGCCTGGTCGAGCTCGTCGAGGAACGCAGGAAGGGCAACGTCACCGAGCGCGTCATGCGCGCCACCGCCTCCTCCTACGTCATCTCCCCCCGCGCCATGGCAGGCGTCGCCCCAGACCCCAGCCGCGCCCCCGACCGGCTGTCGGCCCGCTGGCTGCTGGCCATCGCCGCCAGACTCGTCAGCGACGTCGGCACCCTCATCACCGGCGCCGCCAAGGCCCGCAAACGCGTCGCCACCTTCGCCATCGACGGCCAGGTCCGCTTCGCCAGCGCCGCCGACCGCGCCGCCTTCGCCGAGGAGCTCGCCACCGCCGTCACCACCCTCGTCAGCAAATACCACGACGACACCGCCGAAGGCGGCCGCACCCACCGCGTCATCCTCGCCGTCCACCCCACCGTCGACCCCGACACCCAGGAGTCATGACATGTCGCACGAGTTCGAGCTCCACCACGAACTCTCCGTCGAGGCGAGCCCCGAGCAGGTCTGGGAGGCCATCGCCACAGGACCCGGCATCGACTCCTGGTTCATGGGCCGCACCCAGGTCGAAGAGGGCGTCATCCGCACCGCCTTCGGCGGCTACACCCCCCAGAACACCGTCACCGCCTGGGAGCCCGGCAAGCGACTGGCCGCCACCAGCGAACCCGCCGACGACGGCCGCTTCGTCGCCTACGAGTTCCTCATCGAGGGCCGCGCCGCCGGCAGCACCGTCGTCCGCGTCGTCACCAGCGGCTTCCTGCCGGGCGACGACTGGGAGACCGAGTTCGAGGCCATGAGCACAGGACTGGCCCTGTTCTACGCCACCCTCACCGAATACCTCACCCACTTCGCCGGCCATACGGCCGTGCCCGTCACCGCCCACGGACCAGCGGACTTCGACGACCTGCGCACCACCCTCGGACGGCCCGCCACCGGCGACACCCTCACCCTCACCCCGCCGGGACAGCAGCCGACCGAAGGCGTCGTCTACTTCACCAACTCCCAGACCATCGGCATCCGCACCCGCGACGCGATGTACCGATTCGTCAACGGATTCGGCGGCGGCACCTTCGCCCAGCACCACCTGTTCACCCCCGGCGCCGACCCCGACGAGGCCGACCGCGCCTGGACGGCCTGGCTGGCCGACCACACCTCCTGACCCACCCCTCCCCCGCGCGGACGCCCCCGGCGCGGGGGAGCACCCCTCACCCTCCCCGGAGCCCCTCATGAACACGGTCATGTCCGCCGACGGCACCGCCATCGCCTACGACCGCAGGGGCAGCGGCCCCGCGCTCATCCTCGTCGACGGCGCCATGTGCTGGCGCGCCCAAGGCCCCAGCGGCCCCCTCGCCGACCTGCTCGAACAGCACTTCACCGTCCACACCTACGACCGAAGGGGCAGGGGCGACAGCCGCGACGCCACCACCTACCAGGTCGAGCGCGAGATCGAGGACCTGCGCGCCCTCATCGACGAGGCCGGCGGCGCCGCGCACGTCTACGGCATCTCCTCCGGCGCCGCCCTCGCCCTCGAAGCCGCCAACGCCGGCCTCCCCATCACCAGCCTCGCGCTCTACGAGCCGCCCTTCATCGTCGACGGCACCCGCCCACCAAGTCGGATCGTAGCCATGTCGTTCTGTGAGCCA
>NZ_BAAATE010000030.1:0-116469 GCF_039533245.1 Nonomuraea recticatena
TCTGCCCGCCGATGTAGATCGTCTTCGTCGGCTGTTCGACCACGACGGCCTGGCTGAAAGCCGGGCTGCGATGGAGCCCCTCGGGGTTGATGTGCCGGACACCCATGTGCGCCTCCTTCGACGGTGAAACCAGTTAAAGCGGTTTCGTATGACACCAGTTATAGTGGTTTCATGCGAGCGAGCGCAATCGGACGGGTGCTGCGCGATCCCAGGGGCGGGTCGTTCAGGTTCGACGCCGGCGCCGTCTGCCTGGACTTCGCCCACACGGGAGGCGAGGGCAGGTACGCGGTGTTCGAGACTCTCCACGAGCCTGCCGACCTCGGCGAATGGCTGGCCCAGCCACCGCTGGCGGCGGTCATGACGACCCCCGTGACGGCCCGCGAGCTGACCGCGGCCAAGGCCCTCCGCCAGGCGATCTGGGACGCGGCGCACGCCCAGGCCGCGCGTCGCACCCTCCCCGCCGAAGCTGTCGCGACCATCAACAGGGCCGCGGCCGTGGCGCCGCTGGTCCCCGAACTGGCCGCCGACGGCACGGCCGCGGGGTGGGCGTCGCCGGTGCGGGCGACGCAGGCGTTGTCGACGCTGGCGCGGGAGATGATCGAGCTGCTGTCCGGGCCGTTCGCCGCGCGCATCCGCGAGTGCGCGAGCGACGACTGCCCGTTGGTGTTCGTCGACACGTCCCGTCCCGGCGCCCGGCGCTGGTGCGCGATGGAGCGCTGCGGCAACCGCCACAAGCTCCGGGCTCTCCGAGCCCGGCAGGCGGCCGATCCGTGACGCCTCCTCGGCGCGGCCGACCCCGCCCGTTCCCGCGCCTGGCGCGGGAGTGAAGGGGAAGGGCGTAGCTGATCTACATTGTAAAGGGCTTGGCCCGGGTGCCCGGCGGCAGGCCGAACGCACGGCTGGCCTCCTCGTCAGGGGAGGCCAGGTCGTCGCTTCGCAGGCGAGAACGGCGCCAGTACTCGGCGGCGCCCCTCTCGGAGAGCATCCGGCCCACCGAGGGCGCGAAAGCCGCGCCGTCGGCGGGCTGCTCGACGCCGGTCACCTTTCCGCCGTCGAGCGTCACGACGAGGGGGCCCGATCGGCCGCCGCCCATCAGCAGGTCGCCGCCGCGTCTGGCGTACTCCCCGCAGGCGGCCACGAGGCCGATCCGCGTGGAGGAACCGGCCCGCGTGGTCTCGATCACGCTCTCGGTGCAGAACCAGCGTGGCCCCAGTTCGCCGGGGATGGTCTTCCAGGTGAGCTCGGGCGAGGTCTCCAGGTGCCTGTCGATGATCGGGACGGCCGTCGCGGCGAGCGCGCCGTCGATGTGGGGCGGCCGTGGCCAGAACCGCCACGACTGCTGCCAGCCCACGAACGCGGCGATCGCCACGACTCCCGCGACGATCGCCGCGGGCCTTGCTCTGACGCGCCTCATGTGACCGCATCCCGTCTGGAGAGCCGTGGTGGGTGCGTCAGTGATCGTAGGCCCGCGAGGGGACGGCGGTCCCGCCGTTCCCCCACCCCGCCACTCGGTCGAGCGACCGGGCCTTCCCGGGGGGAGGTCTCGGCCGGCTCCACCGCTCCGATCGGCCTGCGGCTATTGTGGGGCTGGTGCGGGTAGCGACCTGGAACGTGAACTCGGTCAAGCAGCGGATGCCGCGGCTGCTGCCGTGGCTCGACGAGCGGCAGCCCGACGTCCTGTGCCTGCAGGAGACCAAGCTGGCCGACCAGGCGTTCACCGAGCTGCTCGGACAGGAGCTCGGGCGCAGGGGCTACGAGGTCGCCCTCCACGGCGAGGTGCAGTGGAACGGGGTGGCTCTCCTTTCCAGGGTCGGGCTCGACGACGTGGTGAAGGGGCTCGCGGACGCGCCGGGGTTCCCCCATCCCGAGGCGCGGGCGGTGGCCGCGACGTGCGGCGGGGTCAGGGTCCACTCGGTGTACGTGCCGAACGGGCGCACGCCCGACTCCGACCACTACCACTACAAGCTCGCCTGGCTGGCCGCGCTGCGTGACGTGGTGAGCGCGGGTCCCGAGAGCGCGCTCGTGTGCGGGGACGTGAACATCGCCCCCGCCGACGCGGACGTCTTCGATCCTGACGCCTACATCGGCCAGACCCACGTGACCCCGAGGGAGCGGGCGGCCCTGGCCGAGCTGGAGGCGCTGGGCCTGCGCGACGTCGTGAGGGAGCGCTGGCCGGCCGAGCGGGTGTTCACCTACTGGGACTACCGGGCCGGCATGTTCCACAAGGACCTCGGCATGCGGATCGACCTGGTGCTGGCCTCGGGCCCGGTGGCCGACAGGGTGCGGGCGGCATGGGTCGATCGGCACGCGCGCAAGGGCACGGGGCCCAGCGACCACGCCCCCGTCATCGTCGATCTCGACGTGGCGCCCGACGGGGACATCGGGCCCGTCGTGCCGCCGCCGTCCGCGCCCGCAGGCAGGAGAGGCTCCGGCAGGAAGCTGCCGCAGTCGCCGTGACCCGCGCCTGAGCGCCCTCGAAGCCGGGGCTCAGCGGGTGGTACGGGCGCGCCGCCGTACCCCGCGCAGCGCGAGCGCGCCGACGGCGAGCAGGACGAGGCCGACCGCCACCCAGCCGGCGCCGAGAGCCGCCACCCACCCCGCGAGCACCCCCTGGACGGCTGTCGCGGCGCCGACGACCGGGTCGTCTGCCGTTCCCCCGGCGAAGACGCGCCGCTCGTACCAGCCGTAGTACATGACGTACAGCCCGGCCGCCACGAGCAGGGCGCCGCTCGCCCTCGACACGTACGGCAGCAGCCGCCGAAGCCTGGCCACCGCGGCGGCCCTGGCCAGCGCCACCGCCATGGACAGCACGCCGACCACCACGCCCATGCCCAGCGCGTAGGCGACGAAGGCCGCCACGCCGCCCGGCACCCCGGCCCCTGACAGGGAGGCCGAGGTGACCGCGAGGAACGGCCCGACCGTGCACGACAGGGAGGCGACCGCGTACGACACGCCATAGACATACAGGGACAGGGGTGAGGTGGTGGGGCGGCCCGTGCCCAGGCCGGGTATGCGCAGCAGCAGCTCGCGCCCTGTCAGCAACCAGAGGCCCAGCCCGATCAGGAGCGCTCCGACGGCGAGCGTCACCCAGGGCAGGTAGCGGCCGACCGACACCGCCAGCGCGGTGATCAGCAGCCCGAACAGGCCGAAGACCGTGACGAACCCTGCGGTCATGGCGGCCGACAGGCTCAGCGCCCTGGTGAAGGGCCCGCCGCGCGCCGTTCCGCCGTCGGCGACCAGCAGGGCGAGATAGGCCGGCAGCATCGCGAAACCGCACGGGTTGAAGGCGGCCACCGTGCCGGCGGCGAACGCCAGGGCCAGCGGAAGCTCGGATACCGGCATGTCGCGCGCCTAACGTCCGAGGAGTCGCTGCACGTGGCCGTCCAGGTCGCCCTGGCTGAGGGGGCCCGTGGCCTTCGTCGTGGAGCCGTCAGGCTTCATGAACACGAAGGTGGACTGCTCGCTGACGCCGAGCTTCGTCCACACCGCGCCCTTGGCGTCCGCCAGGTGGGTGACCTCGCCTGTGCCGGTGCCCTGGACGAACTCCCGCATGGCCGCCTCGGTGTCCAGCCCGGCCACGCCGACGAACGCGACCTGGTCGTACGTGGCGGCGGCGGCCTTGACGGCGGGCGCCTCCGAACGGCACTTGGGGCACCACGGCGCCCAGAACCAGAAGACCACGGGCTTGCCCGCCAGGCTCGCGCCGTCGAAGCGCTGTCCCTTCAGCGTCGTTGCCGAGAAGTCGAGGGCTGAGGGGACGGCCGCCGTCGCCGCAGGAGCGTCGGAAGCGGCCGGCGTGGAGGGAGGGGTGGAGGCCGGGGCGGCCGCCGACGGCGCGTCATCGTGCATGGGGGCTGCCGCCTCGCCTGGAGCCATGGTGCCGCAGGCGGTCACCAGCAGGGTGCCCGCGATCAGAACGGCTGCCGCTCGCACTGTGATCATGTGTTCAGCGTAGAAGGGTTCCGCCCGGCCAATTCTTACGAGCTCGTGACGGCGTGCCAGGCCGGCCGGTCATGCGGGGACGCGCATCGTCGAGAGCGCCTCGGTGAGCCGTCCGAGCTCGTCCAGCATGCCGTCGGCCGCGGCGGCCAGCTCGTCGTGGGCGGTCACACGGCCCTCGGCGTCCAGCATCGTGCGACGGAAGATGGTCACGGCGTTGCCCGCGGGGACCATGCGCAGCTTGACCACCACCGGCTTGATCATCTCGACCGCGCGCATGCCGCCCGACATGCCTCCGTAGCTGACGAAGCCCACGGGCTTGTGCGCCCACTCGCTGTAGAGGAAGTCCAGGGCGTTCTTCAGCGGCGCGTTGAAGCAGTAGTTGTACTCGGGCATCACGAACACGAACGCGTCGGCGGCGTCGATCGCCGCGCTCCACAGCTTGGTGTGCCGGTGCACGTACCGCCCGGTGGTGGCGTCCTCGGGCTCGTCGAGGAACGGCAGCCCGACCTCCGCCAGATCGAGGAGCTCGACGTCGAAGCCGCCGTGACGGACGGCGTGGGCGTCGACCCAGTCACCGATGGAGCGTCCGATGCGGGTCGGCCTGGTGCTGGCGACGATGATCTTCAAGGTCGGCATGATCTGCGCTCCTCCATGCTTGGTTTACGTGTAAACCACACTGGCACGAACTTGGTTTACATGTCAACGAGCGCTAGGGTGGACGCCATGGCCGAACCACGCTGGCTCGACGATCGACAGTCCCGGGCCTGGCTCGGCTACCGGAGGATGCGCCTGCTGCTCGACGCCCGGATCTCCCGCGACCTCCACCGCGACTCCGGGCTGTCGGACGCCGACTACGACGTCCTGTCCGCCCTGACCGCCAGGCAGGACAGGCGCTGGAGGCTGCAGGAGCTGGCCGATCGCATGCTGTGGTCCAAGAGCCGCCTGTCCAGGCACATCAGCCGGATGGAGGAGCGCGGCCTGGTCTCCAGGGAGGAGTGCGCGACCGACGGCAGGGGCGCGGTCATCGTCCTGAGCGAGGGCGGCTGGCGCGCCATCCAGGAGGCCGCCCCTCCACATGTCGAATCCGTGCGCCGGCACCTGATCGACCTGCTGACCGACGAGCAGCTCGACGCCCTGGGCGACATCTCCGACATCGTGCTGAGCAACCTCGCGAGCGACGACGCCTGAGCGGGGGAGCGGGCGCGCTGGCACACTCGGGCCATGGAGATCAAGGCGGTGCCCGCCGGCCGGGCACACCTCAGGAACGCGGCCCGTGTCGTGGGCCCGCCGTGGGCGGTCGAGGTCGGGCGGGCAGGGCCGCCGAGGATGCTGCTCGGAGAGGGCACGAGCCTCGAGTTGCACGACCTGGACGCGTTCTTCGGCGCGGAACCCTCGTTGATCAGCGCCTTCGCGGTGCCGTGGCCGGACGAGGAGTCATGGGAGGCGGCGGTCAGCCCCGACGGCGACGTCGGCGTGTTCTGCAACGACGAGGCCGTCCGAGCCGTCACCCCCACCGGCGCGGTGCTGTGGGAGCACCGCGGTCACCGGCGCCACTCCCGCAAGGAGAACCGCTCCTCGTGCCGGGTCAGCGACGACGGCCGGCACGTCTGGGCGATGCTGCCGGGCCCGCCGAGCTCGGGGGTGTGGCGAGACGACGGCACGTTCGACGGCACCCCCTACCAGGGCGACGAGTGGCTCGTGCTGGCGGCCGACACCGGACGGGTCGTGGCGCGGGAGACTCTGGACTGCGCCGCCGTCGGCGGCGAGCACCTGCCCCACGCCGACGGGCGGCACATGGGCCTGGGCGTCGGGGAGGGCCAGGACGGCCTGCACGTGTACTGGGGCCGGCTGGAGGAGGACGGCCTGCGCGTGTGGAAGCACGAGGACGACTACCGCATCCTGCTCGACGTCCATCCCAGCGGGCTGTCCTATCTCAGCTACGCCCCGCCGGACGAGATCGCCTGGCACTCCTTCCCCGGCGGGCTCATCATGCGCAGGCTCGAGGCCGCTGACGCATGGCGTCCGGCCACGGGCGAGGCCTACTGGGACGGCGCCGACTACGTTGACGCGGACACCGTGATCGCCACCGCGACGCTCTACGCCGAAACGCCGCAGGACGCCAGGCACATCCTGATCGACGCTGTCAGCGGACAGGTGCGCGGCGAGGTGCGTTACCCGACGCCCGCGCACGAATCCGCGTACCCGCTCGGGGACGGCACCTGGCTCACCGCCGAGGGCGACACCCTCTTCCGCTGGACGTACAGGTGAACGGATCGGCTCGCCGCGTGTCGGCCCGACCGGCGGCAGGATCAGGCGGAGGGCGGCGTGAGGTCGAGCGCCCGTGCCACCCGTTCGAGCACGTCGTCCCAGGGGCGGGCGGGAACGACAGGTACCCCGGCCGCTTCGGCCTGTGCGGCCAGCCAGTCGCCGTACAGGCGGCTCACCATGGCCCGCCCGTGCTGCGCCCCCGCCGCGGGTTCGCGAAGCAGGTAGTTCTCGGCGATCTGCTCCTCGTCGCACTCGTGCAGGAAGACCGCGCGCACGCCGTCCAGTTCCGCGGCCGTGGACGGCAGAAGGTAGTCGCCCTCGACGACCACGGGCGTCATGGTCTCGAGATGGTTGGCGACCACCGCCCGCACCGCCGGGACGAGCGCGCGCGCCACGGAGATCTGCATCTCCACGATCCGCTCGGGCGGCAGGTGGACGGCCTCAGGATTGGCCCGCCAGTAGTGCAGCGCGGGCAGCTGCTCGGGCGTGGTCATGGCCTGCAGCGCCTCGACGATGTCGTCGATCTCGACGATCGGTGATGCCAGGCGGCGCGCCAGGGGATAGGACACCTGGCTCTTGCCGGTCCCCGAAGCGCCGCCGAGCAGGATGACAGGGGCGTCGTTCACCCGTGGACCCTATCCGAGGAGCCCACCGGGCCGGTCCCCGACCGGGTGGCGAAGACGACCTGCCGCCCACAACCCCTGTCGCGGGTGCTCAGCCGCGGCCGACTGCCCTCGCCTGACCTCGGCTCAAGGTCGGCCACCGCCGCCGGTCGCGGACGCCGCCAGGCCGGAGGCGAAGTGCTCGCGCAGGTGCGGCACGAGCTCGCCCGCGCGCTCGTCCACGAAGAACAGCCTGCCGCCCTCGATCTCGACGACCTTGCGCACGCCCGGAATGGTGTCGCGCAGCCACCCGGCCCAGTGAAGCTCGAAGAACGGGTCGCCGGTGCCCCATACCACCAGCGTGGGCACGGCCAGCTCGGCCAGTTCCCGCTCGATCGCGACGAGGTGCTCGGCCCGCAGTCCGACCAGGAAGCGCTCGAAGGCGCGTCCGCGTTCGGGGTCGCCGAAGATCGGCCTGACGAACCGCTCGACCAGCCCTTCGGGGTCGTCGATGCGCTCGTAGCTCGCCGCGAACGCGCCCTGCACCAGCAGCGAGGGCCTATCGAGCAGCGTCGCGGTGAGCGGCGCGAGCCCGCCCTGCGCCGCGAGCTCGACCGTGGGCCTGAACGGCTCCGGCGGCAGGTTGTCGTGCACGTCGCAGTTGGTCAGGGTGAGCGTGCGCAGCCGCTCGGGGTGCCTGACCGCGAAGACCTGCGCGATGGCGCCGCCGCTGTCGTTGGCGACCAGGTCCACGCGGTCGAGGCCGAGGTCGGCGCAGAACTCCTCGATCACCTCGGCGAGCGCGGGGAGCGAGAGGTCCTCCCTGACCTCGCTCTGCCCGTGGACCGGCAGGTCGAGGGCGACGCACCTGCGCTCCTCCCGAAGCGCGGCGATGACATTGGCCCACAGGCCCGAGCCGGTGCCCGCGCCGTGCACGAACAGGGCGACGGGCCCGTTTCCCTCGTCGAGGTAGGAGATGCCGTGGCGCGTTCTCATGGTTGCCTCCATTACAAACCGACTGTCGGTCTAGAAGGTTACCGACTGATAGTCGGTATGTCTAGAGTGGTCGCATGAACCTCAAGGCAGAGCGGGGCGCCGCCACCCGCGACAGGGTCCTCGGCATCGCCACCCGCCTGTTCTCCGAGCACGGCTACGACGGCACCTCGATCGAGATGGTCCTGCACGAGTCGGCCCTGAGCAGAGGCGCGCTCTACCACCACTTCGCGGGCAAGGACGCGCTGTTCGAGGCGGTCTTCGAGGCCGTGGAGACGAGGATCGGCCGCGAGATCGCCGCGACCGTGACGAGCGGGGCCAGCGCCGAACAGGCGCTGCGTGAGGGCAGCCTGGCCTGGATCAGGCTGGCGGGCGACAAGGTCATCCAGCGGATCGTGCTGATCGACGCCCCCTCGGTGCTCGGCTGGGAGAAGTGGCGCGAGCTGGAGGCGCGGCACGCCTTCGGCATGCTCAAGCGCACGCTCAGGGCCACGCGAGCCGTGCGGGAGGAGTACCTGGAGATCCACGCCCACATGCTGCTGGCGGCGATCAACGAGATCGCGCTGCTGGTGGCGAGGACAGGGCAGACGGAGCAGGCGGAGAGGGCGGTCGAGGACTTCCTCGCCCGCCTGCTCGACGGCGAAAGGCCGGGCCAGGGACCAGGCGCACTCGCGGCCTCTGACCTGGCAGAGCGTGACGCTCCTACGACGACCTGACCCCTGCGCAGGCCACTCCGGCCGCCAGCGGGAGCACCGCCCAGCCCGCGAGCACCGCGAACGCCGTCCAGGCCGGCATGATGTCGGGCGCCTGCTCGATCAACTGGAGCGCGGGATAGGTCGGCAGGAACAGGTTGATCGCCTCGCCCCATGGCAGCACCCGGGCGACGAACGGCAGCAGGAGCACGATCGCGACCAGCGCGGCGGTCGCCACGGCCCCGTTGCGCAGGATCGCGCCGAGCGCCAGCCCGAGAAGCGTGGTGGTCACGATCATGAGCGTCCCTCCGGCGATCACCTGCCAGGCCTCCGCGGGCAGCGCCGACGGGTGGAGCTGCGCGGCCACCAGACGCCCGTAGAGATAGCCGGGTACCGCGATGAGCAGCGAGCAGACGAGCGCGGCCCCGCTCAGCACCACCGCCTTGGCCAGCAGGACCCGCGTCCTTGACGGGGTGGCCACGAACGTCGTGTCGAGCATGCCCGACGCGTGCTCGCCGGTGATCGTCATCGTGCCCAGCATCCCGAGGGGGAGCTGGGCCAGGATCACCCCCACATAGACGGCGACGACGATCCCCATGGCGGCCTGGTCGGGCGTGCGGCCCGGATCCCAGCGTGAGATGACCGTGGCGGCGCCGAACACGGTGAGCGTCAGCGAGACGACCACTCCGGCGCCCAGCGCCCACCAGGTCGACCGCAGCGTGCGGAGTTTGATCCACTCGGCCGCGATCGCGTTCACCGCTCACCGCCCGCGATGACCCGCATGAAGACGTCCTCCAGCGAGACGCCTGGCCTCACCAGGTCGGCGACGCCCGCGTCGGCCAGCAGCCTGCCTCGCGCGAGGATGATCAGGTGGTCGGCCGTGAGCGCCATCTCGCTCATCAGATGGCTCGACACCAGGACCGTCCGCCCCTCGGCGGCCAGCGACTTCAGCAGCCCGCGCGTCCAGCGGATGCCCTCGGGATCGAGCCCGTTGGTCGGCTCGTCGAGCAGGAGCACCTCGGGATCGCCGAGCAGCGCCGCGGCCATTCCCAGCCGTTGCTTCATGCCGAGCGAGAAGCCGCCGATCCGCTTGCGGCCGACGTCGCCGAGCCCGACGAGTTCGAGTAGCGAGCCGATGGAGCGCGGCGAGATCCCGTTGGAGCGCGCCAGCCACCGCAGATGCTGCTCGGCGCGGCGGCCGCCCTGCACCGCGGTCGCGTCCAGCAGCGCGCCGACGTGGGTGAGCGGCCGTCTCATGCTCCGGTACGGCACGCCGCCGACGAGGGCGTGTCCCGCGGTGGGCCGGTCGAGGCCGAGGATCAGCCGCATGGTCGTGGTCTTGCCCGCGCCGTTCGGTCCGAGGAAGCCGGTGATCCTGCCAGGCGGCACCTGGAAGGAGAGGTCGTCCACGGCGGTGGCCGGCCCGAAACGTTTGGTGAGCCCGGTTACTTCGATCATGCGTTCCACGATCGGCGGGACACCGCCCCTCCCGCATCAGTCCTGGGACAGATGCGGGCGACAGGGCGCGCGGTTAGGTTCGAGGCGTGCGCGAACACATCCGTCCCCCGCTGCTGAGCCGGGTGCCGACCTGGGCCTGGGTGACGGTCGACGTCGGGATCGCCGCCTTCTTGGCGGCGGCTTTCGTCGGGCTCGCCACCACGAGGAACGACGTGCCGCCCGATCTGCTCGACTACGCGGCGGCTCTGGCCACGAGTCTTCCCATCGCGGTCAGACGGTTCTGGCCGCGCGCCGTGTTCGTGATCGTCCTGATCGGCGGGCTCGGCATGCGGGAGTTCCTCCTCCCGCACGCCGACTTGCTCTGCCTGCCCCTCGCGCTGTACACGCTGGCCACCCGCAGGAGCGCCGTCGTCGCGCTGCTCGCGGCGGCCGCGGTGGGGGCGCAGGGCGTGGTGGAGTCGCCCTTCACGGGGATCGTGCGCGAGCGGCTCGGGCTGGTGCTGGCGATCCTGGTCGCCGCATGGGCGGTCGGTACGGCGGTGCGGCAGCGCGGGCTCTACACCGAGCGGCTCGCCGTCCACGCGGAGGAACGGGCCCGGGCGGAGGCCGCGGAGGAGCGGCTGCGCATCGCCAGGGAGCTTCACGACGTCATCGGCCACAGCCTCAGCACGATCGCCGTGCAGGCGGGCGTGGCGGGCCACGTTGGCAGGGCGGAGCAGATGAGCCGCACGCTCGCCTCGATCGAGGAGACCAGCAGGTCGGCGCTGCGCGAGACCAGGCGGCTGCTCGGCGTGCTGCGAGATGACGGCGAGGCCGAGTTCGCCCCGGCTCCGGGGCTGGCCGATCTCGCCGCGCTGGTCGAGCGGACCAGGGCGGCGGGCCTGGAGGTGGAACTGGCGATCGACGCCGAGGTGGGGGAGGAGCTGGAGCTGACCGTCTACAGGATCGTGCAGGAGGCGCTGACCAACGTGCTCAAGCACGCGGGAGCCCGCCACGTCCGCGTGCGGGTCGAGCGGCGGCGGGACGGGCTGGTCGTGGAGGTGACCGATGACGGCACCCGCGGACAGGAGCGGCCGTACGGGCACGGCCTGACGGGGCTGCGCGAGCGGGTGCGCGCCTTCGGCGGCCAGTTCGAGGCGGGCGCGCGCCCTCTACGCGGCTTCCGCGTCAAGGCAAGGCTGCCGCTGTGACCAGGGTGCTGGTGGCCGACGACCAGCCGCTCATCAGGGAGAGCTTCCGCCTGCTGGTCGACAGCGCGCCGGGGTTCGTCACGGTCGGAGAGGCCGCCACGGGCGAGGAGGCGGTGCGACTGGCCGCTCGCGACCGTCCCGACCTGGTCCTCATGGACGTGCGCATGCCGGTGATGAACGGCATCGAGGCCACGCGCCACATCTGCGCGGGCCGCCCGGGCACGCGCGTGCTCATCGTGACCACGTTCGACCTCGACGAGTACGTCTACGGAGCGCTGCAGGCGGGCGCCGCGGGCTTCCTGCTCAAGGACACCCCGCCGGCCGACCTGCTCAGAGCCGTCGAGGTGGTCGCCTCAGGCGAGTCGCTCCTGGCGCCCACCGTCACGCGGCGGCTGATCGAGCGGTACGTGAGCCCGGCGCCCCCGGCCACCGCCCCGCCCATCACGGAGCGCGAGCGCGAGGTGCTCGTCCTGGTGGCCAGGGGCCTGTCCAACGCGGAGATCGCCGAGCGGCTGTACGTCAGCCTCGGCACGGTGAAGACGCACGTCAGCCATCTGCTGACCAAGCTCGACGCCCGCACCCGCGTCCACCTGGTCATCGCCGCCTACGAGGCGGGGATCGTCCGCTAGCGAGGCGGCGAACAGCGAGCCGGCTCAGCCGGTGGGTGCGTTGCCGGGGGACATGGTGCGGTGGAGCTCCTGCATCATCCGCAGATGCTTCTCGATCACCGGGGCGGCGTCAACGGCCAGTTGCTTGACCGCCGCCTCGGTGCCGGCGCTCTGCTCGTCCTGCCCGAGTCGAAGCGTCTTCTCGTGGCCCTTGATCTGCATGTCGACCCAGGCCGCGTCGAAAGCCTGGCCAGACAGCTCCGACACCTTGCGCAGCTCGGCGGCCATCTGAGGATCGGGCTCGTCGGGCAGGCTGACGTCCAGCTGTTCGGCCACCTTCTTCAGGTCCTTGTCCAGCTTGGTGTGGTCGGTGACGAGCTGTTCAGCCATCATCCGGACGTCCTCGCTGGACGCCTTCTCCTGCGCGGCACGGCCGGACGCGATCTCAGCCAGGTTGCCCTGGTGCGCCATCCGGAGATACTCCTCGTCCTGCGGCCCTCGAACAGCGGCCGCGCTCGCCGCCGGCAGCAGTACCAGGACGGCGGCCAGCGCCGCCAGCCACCCGACCACCAGCCGTGATAGCGGATTCGTCATGATTCCCCCGATTGGTCATGGCCGAAATCGGCTCCAGGGGTCGACCACTACCCGGCACCCAGGCTCGTTAACGAGGACGTGGCGTGTTCGTCCTGGCCGCCACCACGATCGTGACCATCTGGCTCTACCCGCAGGCCGACCGCGCCTACGAGGGCACCCAGCGCGGCTGGGGCGAGTTCCCCGCCAACCGGGTCTCCTCCTCGACGGGCGACTACGAGCCCATCCCCGGGCTGCCGTGGTGCCACGACGTCAGGCCCCTGTGACGAGAGGCCGGGCCTCGCACCGCTGAGACCCACCGCTCACACGGCCGTGGCCTGCCCGTGCTCGTCCAGGGGCCGGGACGGCGGGGCACGGGGACCGACCGCAGACTCGAGGTCGTCGTCCTGGCGTGTGGGCTCACTCGATGACGGACGCGGCGCTGCGGCGGGGACCGATGTATCGCCACAGGAAGCTGGTCAGCACCGCGAGCCGGTTGCGCCCGCCCAGGAGATAGGCCACGTGCAGGCCGATCCAGGCCAGCCAGGCCCCCAGGCCGTGGAAGGTCCAGCCGTTCTGCAACTGCAGCACGGCCTCGCCGCGGCCGACCGTCGCCATGATGCCGGGGTCGCGGTACTTGAAGGGCTCGACCCGGCGGCCCAGCGCCGCCGCGACGATCTGACGGCCCACGTGCGCGCCCATCTGGAGGGCGGGCTGAGCGAGCTGCGGTGGCGCGTCCGGCGGGCCCGCGAGGTCACCGGCGACGAAGATCTCGGGATGGTCCTCGAGGTTGAGCGCCTGCGTGACCGAGATCCTGCCCCCTCGGCCCTGCGGCAGGCCCCATTGGGCGACCGAGCTTGGAGCGGTGACTCCCAGCGCCCAGACGGTGACGTCGCTGGGCAGGCGGGTGCCGTCGGCCAGCACGACCGCGTCGGGCCGCACTTCGGCCACCGTGGCGCCGAGCCGCAGGTGCACCCCGCGCTTGCGCAGAGCGCGCGCGGCCTGGTCGCGCAGCCTCGGCTTGTACGGCGAGAGCACGTGGTCGAACCGCTCGACCAGGGTGACGCTCGTCTGCTTGGGCGACAGCTCAGGAAAGGTGAGCGGGATCGTACGGCGGCGCAGCTCGGCCAGCGTGCCCGCCATCTCCACGCCGGTGGCTCCGCCGCCGACCACCACGACGTGGACGCTGTCGCGCTCGCCGGTCGCCGCCTCCTCAAGACGGCGCTGCAGCAGCTTGCGCAGCGTCACCGCGTCGTGGACCGAGTAGATGGGCAGCGCGTTCTGCTCCGCCCCCTCGATGTTCAGCCAGTTCGTCGTGACGCCGCTGGTCAGCACCAGGTAGTCGTAGTCGACGCCGGTGCCGTCGTCCAGCTCCACCCGCCGCTCGCCGGCCCGTATCCCGGTCACCACGGCTCGCCGGGTGCGTACCGTCCGGTATCTGGCGGCGAAGGCGCGCATGGGGAACGACACGTCACCGGGACCAAGCCCCGCCGTCGCCACCTGGTAGAGCAGGGGCTGGAAGGTGGTGTAGGGGTTACGGTCGATCAGGGTGACCCTGGCCCCCGCGCGAGCGAGTTGCCGGGTGGCGGCGAGACCGGCGAAGCCGGCCCCGACCACGACGACGTGCGGGCCGGTGGAGCGCGAGTGCGTGACGGTCACAGGGTGTCCCTCCGCTGCGAGTGCTGCTTCAGGTGCATATGGCACACAGGGAGCCGTCTAAACCCGCATCTCCCGTACGGGGCTCGAAGCGGTTGTCGAGAAGTCCGGGGTAGCCAAGCCAGACGACCACGACGTGCCTGTCGTATGTCCGAGGCAGGCTCGCCGCCGGTCGGCGAGCCTGCCTCCTGGTCAGTTGCGCGCCTGGTCGGCAGGCTCGGACACGGACGGCTCGACGGCCTGGCGGGTGTCGCGCCTGGACCTGAGCAGGCTGGCCACCGTCGTGACGGCCAGCACGGTGACGATGACGGCCAGCGAGATCCAGTTGTTGATCTCAGGGGCCCAGGTGACGTGCTCGCCGCCGTTGATGAACGGCAGCTCGTTCTCGTGCAGGGCGTGCAGGACGAGCTTCACGCCGATGAAGCCGAGGATGACCGCCAGGCCGTAGGTGAGGTAGACGAGTTTCTCCACCAGCCCGCCGAGCAGGAAGTACAGCTGCCTCAGGCCCATCAGCGCGAACGCGTTGGCCGCGAAGACCAGGTAGGCGTCCTGGGTGATGCCGAAGATCGCGGGGATCGAGTCGACCGCGAAGACCAGATCCGCGCCGCCGATGGCGATGATGACGATGAACATCGGGGTCAGCAGGCGGCGGCCGTCCTGTTTGATGGTCAGCCGTGAGCCGTGGTAGTCGTCGGTGACCGGGAACAGCCTGCGCACCAGCCGTACGACGCCGCCGTTGGGGTCGTACTCCTCGTCTTCCTTGCTGTTGAAGGCGAACTTCCACGCGGTGTAGATGAGGATGCCGCCGAAGAGCCAGAACACCCAGCTGAAGCGCTGGACGGCCTGCGCGCCCACGCCGATGAAGATCCCGCGCATGACCAGCGCCATCACGATCCCGATGAGCAGCACGCGGTGCTGGTGGATCGCGGGCACGGCGAAGTTCGCCATGATGAGCATGAAGATGAACAGGTTGTCGACGCTCAGCGTGTACTCGGTGATGTATCCGGTGAGGTAGGAGGCCGCCTGTTCATCGCCTGCGAAGATCCACACGCCTGCGCCGAAAGCGAGGGCACAGCCGATGTACAGGGCGATCCACCGCGCCGACTCGGCGATCGTGACCTTGTGGGGTCTTCTGTTGACGATGATCAGATCGAGGAGGATGAGTCCGAGCAGGGCGGCGAGGGTGGCCGCCCACAGCCAGGCGGGCACGGACATAGGTGGGGGCATGAGTGCTCCTCCGACTTGGCGTTGACACGTCCGTCGGAGGTCTTCTCCGCCCGCGGCGTCGCGGACCGACCGCACCGGGCCCCGAGGCGGGTCCGTGATGACGACGCGGCCGCGAAGGAGTACTCCCCTCCACTTCGCCTGCGATCATACATAGCGAATGCGGTGGCCCCTATCCCCCCGCCCGTCCTGACTCCCAAGCAAGGGCCGGGCGCCGCTCGCCGTCACCCCGGACGGATCGGGCGAGCAACGTGCCGTCGTCAAGCGGGCTGACAACGGCCCCAAGGACGGACAGCGGACCCACCTTGGCGTGTTTGCGCACTCCGAGGGGGGTATGGCCGAGGGCTCGGACGAAGGAATGGAAAGGACGACATGGAGCCGAACCACGCCGACCCTCAGCACGAGCCCGGTTCGCCCGAGGGGATGAGCTCGCGGCAGGTGGACGGTCGCAGCGAGCTGTCCCGGTGGATCAGCGGAACGCACGCCTTCCCCGCCGACCGCGACACCCTGCTGGAACGCGCGCGCTCCCAGTCGGCGCCCGACGGAGTGCTCGCGGCGATCCGGTCACTGCCCGATCGCGTCTACGACAACATGGAGGCCGTCGCCGAACAGCTCGGACTCTCCGGCGGGAGCAGCACGACTAGGAGCGGCCAGGCCCTGCTCCAGCCCCTGGCCATATGGAGGACGTGCGGGGGAAGTGGGGCTCCAAAGACCGGTCAGCACTCGGGGCTTGAGCGGCAACCGAACGGCCAGTGGCGTTAAGGAGCCGTCGGGGCTCGCACTAACGCCACTGGCCGTTCCGATGCGGGTGAGGACGGCGCCATAGTGCTAGGCCTAAATCCCGTTGCACAATGGTCAAGGATCGTTGACCATTGTCCGCATGCCTACCGATGATCTCCCCGAGACGTTTCACGTCACCACTGACGAGCAGTTACGCGCCGTCTCCAATCTCACGCGTCACCGCATCATGGCCATGCTCCGCTTCGAGCCGGCGACGATCACGCAGATCGCCCAGCGGGTGGGCCTTGCGAAGGGGAGTTCCAGCTATCACGTGCGGCTACTGGAGCGGGCCGGCCTGGTGAAGGTGGTGCGGACGCGGAAGGTGAGAGGGGTCACCGAGCGGTACTACGCGATGGCCGCGCGGTCGATCGAGCTGCCGGATCCAGGGCCGGGGCAGCCGGACGTGCTGCTGCGGAATGCGGTGGCGGACCTGGAGGCGTCGCCGGTGGATGGTGAGCGGCACGTACGGATGGCACATCTGCGACTCACCGAGGAGCAGTTCACGGAGCTGGGGGCGCGGCTGCAGGCACTGGCGGATGAGTACCGGACGCTGTCTGATCCATCGCTTCCGGACGTGTCGCTGGTCTTCGCGCTGTTCCGGCCGGCTCCGCGCCAGCAGGTCGAGGGGGACGCCCAGTGACCCCGAATCTGACAAATGAGGTGGCGAAGCTGCCCACCGGGTTCGGGCGGCTGTGGACCGCGCAGACGGTGTCCTCGCTCGGTGACGGGGTGACGCACGCCGCGCTGCCGCTGCTGGCATTGACGTTGACGCGGGATCCGATGGCGCTGGCCGTCGTCACGGCCGCAGGGACACTGCCCTGGCTGCTGTTCGGAGTGCTCGGCGGTGCGCTGGTGGACCGCTGGGACCGCCGCCGCACGATGTGGGTCACGGACACGGCGCGTGCGGCGCTGCTCGCCATACCCGCTGCGGCGGCGGCGCTCGACGTGCTGAGCGTCCCGCTGCTGGCGGCCGTCGCGTTCCTGCTCGCCCTCGGCGGGCTGTTCTTCGACACCGCCGCCACGGCGTACCTGCCGGATCTGCTCGGCCGCGACCCCGCCCAGCTGCAACGCGCCAACGCTCGCCTGCGCGGCGCCCAGACCGCAGCGTCCGGCTTCGCCGGGCCACCCGCGGGCAGTGCGCTGCTCGCGCTCGGACGTTCGGTTCCGCTGCTCGCCGACGCGGTGTCGTTCGCGCTGTCCGCACTGCTCGTCCGATCGCTGCCCGCCGTGCCGCGCCCGGCCGCGAGCGCCAGCGAGTCGCTGCTCCGGCAGGCGCGGTCCGGGGCCTCCTACGTCTTCCGGGACCGGCTGCTGCTCGGGCTCGCGCTCCGTCCGGCGGTCGGGAACGTCGCCTTCCTCGCCGTGGAGACCGTACTCGCCCTCTTCGCACACGAACGCCTCGGCATCGGCGCCTTCGGCTTCGGCCTGCTCCTCACCGCCGAGGCCGCCGGCGGCCTGCTCGGCGCGGGCATCGCCTCCTTCCTCGGCCGGCGCCTGGGCACCGGCACCGCGCTGACCTGCACCGCCACAATCGAGGGCCTCGCCATCCTGGGGCTCGCCTCCGCCCCGAACCCGTACGTGGCCGGGCTCGCGCTGGCCGTCTGCGGGGCGGGCATGGGCGCCACGATGGTGCTCGGCCCCTCCCTCCGGCAGGCCGTCGTCCCTGCCCACCTGATGGGCCGCGTCGCCTCCACCTCCCGCATGCTCGCCATGTGCGCCGCCCCGCTCGGCGCCTTCCTCGGCGGCTGGCTGGCCACCACCTACGACCTGCGCACCCCGCTCTACGCCGCCGCCGGCCTCCTCCTCGCCATGACCGCCGTCACCGCGACCATGACCAGCAATCGCCGCGTCGAGACCGCCCTGCGCAGCGCGCGCCCGCAAGCCGACCCGGCCGACCAGGACCCCGCCAAACAGATCGCTGTGCGAACCACATCCGCTGACGGTCATCGCTTGCAGGTCACCACACCTCCAGCCGCATCGGAACGGTGAAGGCCGGTTGCCGCTCAAGCCCCCACTCAGCGCGCGGGCGGGAGGTTGTAGTTGGCGCGGAAGGTGTTGTGCGGGTCGTGGACGGCCTTGAGCGCGGTCAGCCGTTCGTGGTCCGGGGCGCGGTAGGCGGTGCGGACCCGCTCAGGGGCGGCGTGGTCGCCGTGGCCCATGAAGTTCAGGAACCGTCCTGCCGTCCAGGGGGCGAGATCCTGGAACAGGCGGTCGAGGAACGCGTGGGCCTCCTGGGCGCCGGCGCCCGTCAACGGGTTGAGCACCGCGAGCATGAACTGCGCGTTCCTGTGCCCGACGGCGTTGGCGTGGACGGGAGGTTCGGCCAGCGCGCCGCCCAGGTGGCGTAGTTCCATGATGGCAGGCAGGGGCGCCGCCGGCCCGACGTGGCGCAGGACGACCTCGACCGCCTTGCCGTCCAACGTGGTCAGCAGGGCGTTGTCGGCGGCCCACGGGATGGGGAAGGGCGGGTCGTCGTGGATGGAGGCGCTCTCGTGGTAGGGCATCTCGCGCAGCGCCTCCATCAGCGGCTGACCGATCGCGCGCAGCGGCCCGACCAGCCGCTCGCCCTCCTCCGGGTCGCCGGTGAAGGCGATCCGCACGTGGTAGACGTGGCGGCCGCGCATCGGCGCGGGCACCTGCGGGTCGTCGGGGAACGGGATCAGCGCCACCGAGGAGTTCATCTCGACCGGGACGGTGGCGGTCCACCGCCGGTAGGCCTCCAGGAGTCCTGGGGTTTGCTCGGCGTCGAAGAAGAGGCCGCCGCCGTACAGCCCGGACACAGCGACCAGGCCGAACTCCATGCCGGTCACGATGCCGAAGTTGTCCCGCCCGCCGAGCAACGCCCAGTACAGATCGGGCTCGCCGTCCGGGGTGACGTGGCGCAGGACTCCGTCGGCGCTGACCACGTCCATGGCGCGCACCCGGTCGGCGGCCCACCCGTGGCTGCGCCCCAGCAGGGGCAGCCCGCCGCCCAGGGTGAAGGAGACGACGCCCACATGAGGCGCCGAGCCGTTCAGCGGGGCCAGGCCATGCGGCGCGGCCCGCTCGATCACCTGCTCGAAGCGGGCCCCGGCCTGGACCCGAGCCGTGCGGGCCAGCGGATCCACGCTGACCTCCTTCATGCGCCGCGTGGAGATCAGCAACCCGCCCTCGGTGGTCGCCGAGAAGCCGTGCCCGGTGTTCTGCACGGCCACAGGCAGCGCGCGGGCCGCCGCGAACCGCACCGCCGCCGCCACGTCCTCCGCCCGCGCGGCTCCGACGATCACGTCGGGCCGGTGCCGTACGGCCAGGTTGAAGCCGGTCCGTTCCTCGTCGAACCCCTCCTGGCCGGGTAGCAGGACCGGCCCTTCGACTCGGGCTGCCAGATCCTTCACGGCGTTGCGCTCCACGTCTCTCTCCCGTTCATCCGACTCGAACGGAGCGAGCTTGTCGGCATAACCTGACATCCGCCGTCATATTCTGAGGCGGTGAAATTCGACCGGCTGCTCTCGATCATGCTGCTGCTCCAGCACCGTGACCTGATCCAGGCCAGGGAGCTGGCCGAGCGCCTGGAGGTGTCGCCGCGCACCATCTACCGCGACGTCGAGGCGCTGTCGGCGGCGGGCGTCCCCGTCTACGCCGAACGCGGCAAGCACGGCGGCATCGGGCTTCTGGCCGGTTTCCGCACCGACGTCACCGGACTCACCACCGACGAGGCGCGCGCGCTGTTCGTCCTGGCGTCGCAGGGCGCGCACTCGGCGCTCGGGCTGGACCACGCGCACGGAACGGCGCTGCGCAAGGTGATGGCCGCTCTGCCCGCCCCGCACCGGCCCGCGGCGGAGCTGACCAGCCGCCGCATCCTGGTCGATCCCGACCGCTGGCTGGCGGGACCTCGCCCCGAGGCCGACCTGGAGACCCTTCGCGCCGCCGTCTTCACCGACAGGCGGCTGCGCATCCGCTACCGCCACAGCGACCAGACCACGCTGCGCACCTACACCGTCGACCCGTACGGGCTGGTCGCCAAGGCCGGCACCTGGTACCTGGTGGCCGACCACAGGGGCAGGCCGCGCCTGTTCCGCACCGACCGGCTGTCAGGCGTCAGCGTCACGCCGGCCGAGGCGCGCCGCCGCCAGGGCGTGGAGCTGGAGCAGGTGTGGAAGGAGCTGCGCCGCGAGGTGGAGGACCGGAGCGAGGGCGTCAGGATCGCCGTGCGCGTGCGCAGGGAGCGGCTCGACATGGTGACGCGGATCGCCGGCGCCTACTTCGCAGGGCCGCCCGAGCCACTGGAGGACGAGCCCGAGTGGATGAGCGTCCACCTCACCTATCCCGTCCTCGAAGCCGTTCGTCACCTGCTGCAGTTCGGCGCCTCCGTGGAGGTGACCGGCCCTCCCGAGGCCCGCGCGGAGCTGCTGCGCGCCTCCTCCGAGATCGCCGAGATGTACGGCGCCGCCTGAGCCGCACGCGGCCTCCCAGCGCGGCGTCGTAGGCCTCGGCCACACGGTGAAGAATCCGGCCGAGATTGTGCCGGGGGCCTGAGCGACGACCGAGCCGGTCGAGCAGCCGGGGCCTTCAGGCGAGCACCGCTGCTCGGATGCCCCGTCTGAGCAGGGCGGGCAGGCACAGGACGGTGCCGAGGGCGCCGACCCACACCGAGGCGGACAGGCCCGCCAGAGCCGTCATGCCGGCCGCCGCGAGGCTGCCCAGCGCGATCGCGCCCCAGAGCAGGAACCTCTGCACCGAGCCGACCCTGCCCAGCAGCTCCGCGGGGGTCTCCGTCTGGCGCAGGGTGATCGAGGTCGGGCTGAAGGCGCCCTCGCCGACGCAGTGCACGACGCTGCCGGCCACCAGGCCGATCGTGCCCGCGATGCCACCGAGCGCGCCGAGCGCGGGCATGCTCACGATGCCGAGCACGGAGACCGTGGCGGCGGCCGTGAGCGTCCTGGGCGCGCCGAGGCGGCGGATCAGGCGGGCCGACAGCAGGTTGCCGACCGGGTAGCCGGCCGCCGCCGCGCCGATCACGACGCCGATCCAGCCGGGCGACAGGCCGAGGACGTCGCGGCAGTAGAGCACCAGGCTCGTCTCCACCATGGACAGGAACAGCACGTAGACGGTGCCGCACGCCAGGATGGGCTGCAGGATGGGGTGGCGGAGGGCGAAGCGCAGGCCGACGGCGATGTCGCGGCGCAGCCAGCCTGGCTGCCTGACGGCGGCGGCCCTCCTCGGCTCCCTGTGCCGGATCAGGGCCAGCGAGACGAAGGAGGCGGCGAAGCTGAGCGCGTTGGCCGCGAGCGCGCCGACCAGGCCGAGCGCGCCGATGAGCGGCCCGGCCGCCATGGGGCCCAGCGCCTTGGAGGTCGACTCCGACAGCGCGAGACGGGTGTTGCCGCGGTGCAGCTCGTGGGCGTCGCCGTACAGGCTGGGCAGGTAGGAGGTGTAGGCGACCTGGAAGAACACCACCGCGCACCCGCTGATCAGGATCAGCCCGAACAGCAGGGGGAAGGTCAGCGCGCCGGTGGCCGCCAGCACGCAGATCGCGGCGAACGCGACCGCCTGCACGCTGTCGCACACCAGCATGACGGTCCTGCGGGGCAGCCTGTCGACGATGGCGCCGGCCGGCAGGCCCAGCGGCAGGAACGGCACGAACAGCGCGAACGGCAGCAGCGCCGCCTGCGCGGGGGAGGAGCCGAGCAGGGTCACGGCCACGAGGGGCAGCGCGAGGGTCATGAACTGGTCACCGAAGAGCGAGAGCGACTGGCCGGCCCAGAGCAGGCCGAAGTCGCGGCGCACCGACGGCGGGTTCGGGTCTGGGGGAGGACCGCCGGACGGCGGCGTGCCGATGCTGGTCGTCATGAGGCGGACTCCCGCCTGATCGCGCCGGAGCCCGCGGGCGATGCCGCGTGCCTTCGGCGCTCTTGACGCTCTTGGCGATGACCGTGGGGATGGGTGAACACGTCGGCCCATCCTTCCGCCGCCGGCGCCACGATGACGGCGGCAATCGGACCTCGCACTGGGGCCGACGGCGCGCCGTGCCGGTTCGACCGGGTCAGCCGGCGGCCGGTGTCCGATCGCCCTCGGGCAGGGAGTCCAGCCAGCCGATCAGCCGGTCGCCCTGCCGCGTCATGACGGCGGGGTCGCGCAGCGCGTTGGCCAGCAGCGACATGCCCTGGTACGCGCCCACCAGCGTCAGGGCGAGCCCGTCGGGGTCGGGCAGCCCGAGCTCGCGGAACTGGCGCTCGGTCCAGTCCAGCAGCAGCCGGATGACCCTGCCGGCCTCGGCGTCGAGACCGCCCTCGGCGCGCTTGTCCAGCTCGACGGCCAGCGTTCCCGTCGGGCAGCCGTAGCGGGCCGCGACGTCACGCTGGCTGACCCACGCCTTCACCAGGCCCTTGAGCCGCTCCCTCGGGTCGGCGAGGAGGTCCAGGCCGCCCGTGAGCATCCCCAGCTGCCGGGCGTGCTCGCCCAGGGCGGCCGCCACGAGCTCGTCCTTGGTCTTGTAGTAGTAGTAGACATTGCCCACGGGGACGTCGGCCGCACGGGCGATGTCGGCGATGGTGGTGCGCTCGGCGCCCTGCTGGTGGACGACCCTGGCGGCGGCTTCCATCAGCCGCTGCCGCTTGGCGGTCGCGGTCCTCACCCGGGATCCTGTCGAGTCAGTCACCTGACTGAGCATAGTGCGGTGCGATGTGTTGCTACCGCGGCGGGGGCGGCCGAGCCCCCGCGCGCTGCGCGCGGCGAAGGCGGAGCAGCCGGACGCGCGGCCCCTCATCACCGACGCCGGAGTTCGCCGTGCCCTGCCTGCGTCACCGTACGGCCGCGATGACCTGGCCCGCCACCGCGTCGATCATCGCCTGGACGGCATCGTTGCCGAGCGGCCTGCCGTCGCGGACCCTGCGCCCCGGCACGTCGGCGCCGCTGGCGTTGATCGTGACGACCACGTTGCCCTTGCGCAGGACGGCCCTGCCCTCGCCCCGCTTGGCCCCGCCAACCTGGTAGACGTAGTACACGTAGTAGCCCTCGTCGAAGTGCTCGCCCGCCTTCGCCGACCCCACCTGCCCGATCGTTCCCTTCACCGAGGGCGCGCCGCCGAACACGCTCGGCTGGCGGTAGTCGTTGCGCCTCTTGCTCGCGAAGCTTCTCCTGGCGTCCTGCTCGGTGGAGGTCATGCCCTTGAAACCGGCGTCGTAGGTGACCTTCAGATCCCTGAACCTGAACGGCGGCGCGTCGCCGGGATCGTTGGCCCACTTGCACGCCACGTCGTACTTGTCCTTGACCGACTTCGCCATCCCGAGCCTCGACCGGGTCCGTGCGGTCAGCACCCGGCAGGGATCGGCGGGCACCCCGAAGGCGGCGGCCTCGACGGCCTTCTCGGACGGCACGGCCTTCTGGCTCGGCGCGGCCTTCGCGGGCGACGCCGAGGCCTGCGGCGGGGAGCCGGCGGGCGCGGGCTGAGCCAGGGGGAGGGCGCCGCATCCTGCGGCCATCCCCGCCACGACCATCGCACCCAGCGCTACGCGCACCCTCTTCGCCATTCCCGCCCCCATGAGCTGATCCGCCACCGCCGCACCGCGCGGCGTTCACCGCGCCACGGCGACTAGACAGCTTGGCAGGTCACCCGGTGCGATGGCGAGCGGGATCCCTGCCAACAACCGCCTCAAAACCGCCAGACGACGTCGGCGTCACCCGTCCGAGCACCTCGGCGGGCGATGGTTCAGGAGGGGAGGGGGGCGCGGGCGGTGCTCCCGCGTACGATCAGCTCGTGCGGCAGGATCAGCCGTTCGGGCTCGGGCGGCAGGCCGGACAGCAGCATGCGGCCCGCCGTCTGCCCGATGAGCTGCTTGGGCTGCCTGATCGTCGTGAGATCGGCCTCCTCGGCGCCGCTGTCGGAGAAGCCGACCACCGACAGGTCCTCGGGGACCTTCAACCCCGCCTCCGCCGCCGCGTCGAGCACGCCGAGCGCCATCACGTCGGTGTTGCACAGGATGGCGGTCGGCCGGGGGTCGCGTGCCAGCAGGGCCCGTCCCGCCTCACGACCGGACTCCCGGACGTTGCCTGCCACCTCGTAGACCGGCACGCTCGCCCAGTCCACCCCCGCCTGCTCGCCCGCCAACCGGTAGCCCTCGACCCTGGTCCGCATCGCCTCGTACTCCGCGCTCCGCTGGCGGCGCAGGTCGGCCCAGCCGTGCCGGCCGTCCTGGTGCAGGCCCACCAGCGCGAGCCCGAGCCTGCGATGCCCCAGATCCACCACATGCCGTACGGCCTCGCCCGCGGCGGCCAGCTCGTCGATGCCGATGAAGGGCAGCCCTGGGATGTACGGCTCGTCGACGAACACGGTGGGGAGCCTGCGCGCCAGCACCGCGTCCAGCGTGGCGTGCCCGTCGGGCAGGGAGAAGACGCAGAAGGCGTCCACCACGGCGTTGCGCACGATCTCGGGGCGCTGCACCCCCGGCGGCTGCTGGAGGATCAGCAGACCGACCGAGGCCTCCTCCGCGGCCACGGCCAGGCCCTGCAGGAACCCGATCGAGTAGGGATCGGCGAAGGCGTAAGGCAGCGTCTCGGTGAAGATCAGCCCGAGCGCCCCCGCCCTGCCCAGGCGCAACGAGCGCGCGGTCGGGTTGGGGCCCGCGTAGCCGAGCTCGCCGGCCACCCGCAGGATCCGTGCGCGTAGCTCCTCGCTGAGCTGGTCGGGGCGGGAGAAGGCATAGGAGACGGTCGCGCGGGACACCCCGACCCGGTCCGCGATCGTCTGCAGGGTCACTCGCTCGGCCATACCCCAACCCTAGCGTTCGCCTTCTTAATCCATTAAGCTCTTAATTGATTAAGGAGGAACCATGGACGCCATGCAGGTACTCGCCCACCAGACGGCGATGGGCTACGAGGACGGCCTCCACTCGGCGCTGCCCGGCGCGCCGAGACGGCCGGACCGTCCGAAGACGACGCAGTCCAGGGTGCGGCTGGCTCGCGCGCTCCGGCAGGCAGCCGATCGCCTCGACCCTGCGGGAAACCGCCGCCCGGCTGGACAGCACTGCTAGCGCCGGACACGTGAGCACCTGTCCGGCGTAGCATTCCGGCATGCTCATCGACCCGGGCGTCGTCGCCGCCTTCTGTCTCGCAGCATTGATCATCTCTTTGGTCCCGGGGCCTGCTCTTCATCACCGCCACCGGTCTGGCCTCAGGGCCGCGGGCAGGGGTCCTCGCGGCCGTCGGCATGTCCGCGGGGCTCGCCGTGCACACCGTCGCCGCCGCCCTCGGGCTCGGCACCCTCTTCCAGGCCTTCCCCACGGCCTTCCACGTGCTGCGGGTGGTCGGCGCCTGCTATCTCGTCTACCTGGCCGTCAGCTCCTTCAGGGCCGCGGCGCGGGCGGACGGCCTCGATCCGGCTCACGCGGCGGCCGAGCGCAGGAGCTCGGCTCGCCGCGTCTTCGGCAGGGCGCTGCTGACCAACCTCGCCAACCCCAAGGTGATCGCCTTCTATCTGGCCTTCTTCCCGCAGTTCATCGACCCGGCCAGGGGAAGCGTGACAGCGCAGTTCTTCCTGTTCGGAGCGCTGTTCATCGTCGTCGGCCTGTGCGTCGACGCGAGCGCGGGCCTCCTGGCAGGACGGCTGGCCGACTTCGTCCGCGGCCGGCCATCCGTCCAGCGATGGATGCACCGCGTGTCGGGCACCATCTTCGCCGCGCTCGCCGTCCGCCTGGCCACCGACAGCAGGTAGACCGGCGGCCCGGACCGACCTGCGTGTCCTGGCCCACGGTCAGGGCCGTGACCGCCGGCCTGATCCCGCCTTGGTCGTGTGGTCAGGCCGGCGTCGCCCCCCGCGTGTCCCGGCGGAAGGTGTGCCGGTAGCCGGTGGGCGTCACGCCGAGGTGGAGGCTGAAGTGCCGGCGCAGGTTGGCCGCCGAGCCCAGCCCGCTGTGCTCCGCGACCTGGTCGATCGGCAGATCGGTCGACTCGAGCAGGCGTCGCGCGCGGATGAGGCGCTGGTTGAGCAGCCACTGCAGCGGCGTGGTGCCGACCGCGGAATGGAAACGGCGCGCGAACGTCCGCGGGCTCATCCCTGCCCTGCGAGCCAGCGCGTCGACGGTCAGCGGCTGGTCGAGACGGGTGCCCGCCCATTGCAGCAGCGGCCCGAGACTGTCGTCGTCGGTGTCAGGTATGGACAGGTCGACGTACTGCGCCTGGCCGCCGGTGCGGTGCGCGGGCATCACCATACGGCGGGCGACCTGGTTGGAGACCTCGGCGCCGAGGTCTTTCCGCACCACGTGCAGGCACAGATCCAGCGCCGCGCCTCTGCCCGCGCTGGTCATCACGTCGCCGTCGTCGACGTACAGCACCGACGCGTCCACCCGCACCTGCGGATGCAGCATGGACAGCGTGCCCGCGTACAGCCAGTGCGTGGCCGCCCGCCTGCCGTCGAGCAGCCCGGCGGCGGCCAGGGCGAAGGCGCCGGTGCACAGGGAGATGACACGCGCGCCGGCTGACGCCGCCGCCGTGAGGGCTTCGACCAGCGCCGGGGGAACGGGCAGGCCCGACTGCACGCACGCGTACGGCAGCGCGGGCACGATCACCGTCCGCGCCTCGGCCAGCGCGTCGAGGCCCTGGCGCGTGTGCTGGAGGAAGCCGAACTCGCTCCTGGTGCCCGCCGGTTTCTCCGCGCAGAGCCGGAAGTCGTACCACGGGTCGGCCAGGTCGGTCCGTTCTGGGCCGAAAACCTCGCAGGCGATCGCGACCTCGAACAGGGGCATGTCGTCGACCAGAGCCAGGGCGACGGAACCGGCGCTCACGTCCCCAGCGTACGGCAGGAATTTTGCGAACAGTGGCACTCCTGCCACTCGCGGCCCCTTCCGCGCGTTGGCATCGTTCTGGGGGTGAACATCATCGAACTCAGGCAGTACACCCTGCGTCCAGGGCAGCGTGACCTTCTCATCGACCTGTTCGACAGGGAGTTCGTGGAGAGCCAGGAGGCCTTGGGGATGCGTGTCGTCGGGCAGTTCCGCGACGAGGACGACCCCGACCGGTTCGTGTGGCTGCGCGGCTTCCCCACCATGCGGGCCCGGCGCGAGGCGCTGACCGCTTTCTACGTCGAGGGAGAGGCGTGGAGGAGGCACGGGCCGGCCGCCAACGCCACGATGGTGGACTCCTCGAACGCGCTCCTGCTGCGTCCGGCGGGCCCGGACTCAGGATTCCCCGAACCGGAGACGCCTCGGCCTCCCGTGGACGCCGCGACCGTGCCGGGCTCCCGGGTGATGGCGACGATCTACGCCGTGGACGAGCAGGCCGATGATGACTTCAGCCGGTTCTTCGACGACCGTGTGGCGCCGTTGATGGCTGAGACGGGGGCGCCGCCACTGGCCCGCCTGCGTACCGAGCACGCCGAAAACACCTTCCCCCGCCTGCCCGTCAGAGAGGGGGAGAACCTCTTCATCTGGTTTGCCTCGTTCGCCGACTCCGATCGGCGTCGTGCGCATGTCGAACGGCTGGAGCGCTCGCAGGAGTGGCACGAGAAGGTGCTGCCCGAGCTGACGGCACGGTTGAGCGCTCCACCCCTGCACCTGAGGCTGGCCCCGACGGCCAGGTCGCAGCTGCGCTGATCAGTCGAGGACCGCGGTGGCTTCGACCTCGACCAGCAGGTCGGGCTCGCCCAGCGCGGCGACGCCCAACAGAGTGATCGGCTTGACGGGGTCGACCCCCAGTTTCGCGGCCGCCCTGGCCACGCCCTCGCCCAGCAGGGGCAGTTTCTCGGGGCTCCAGTCGACGACGTAGACGGTCAGCTTCGCCACGTCGTCGAAGGATCCACCGACCTCGGCCAGCGCGGTGCCGATGTTGAGATAGGCCTGCTCGACCTGGGCGGCGAGGTCTCCTTCGCCGACCTTGCGGCCGTCGGCGTCGCGGGCGACCTGACCGGCGAGGAACACCAGCTTCGACCCGGTGGCGATCGACAGCTGCCGGTAGACCTCGGGCTGGGGCAGTCCCTTGGGATTGACCAGGGTCACGGCCATGACTTCTCCTTCTCGTCCGGGTCCGCGGATGCGGCGCTCCACCAAAACATAGCAATGCTATGTATTGTGGCGCCATGGCCAGAACGAAGGATCCTGTCGTCCGCTCCCTGCTGATCGATCGGGCCGCGCAGATGCTTCGCACCCGTGAGCCGGTCACGCTCCGCTCGCTCGTGGCCGGCACCGGCGTCTCGACGATGGCCGTCTACACCTACTTCGGCGGCATGGACGGTCTGTGGAAGGCGCTGCGGCAGGAGGGCTTCAGCCGCCTGGCGGCCAAGCTCGCGGCGGTCGCGATGTCCGCTGATCCGGTGCGAGACCTCGCCACCCTCGGCGCCGCCTACCTGTCCAACGCCCTGGAGAGCCCCGACCTCTACCGCGTCATGTTCGACGCGGGCTTCGAGCTCGAGGACGCGGCGGCCGCGGACGAAACGTTGTACTGCCTCGTCCGCGCCGCCGAACGGGCCAGGGAGACCGGTCGCTTCCGTGATGACGTCGACCCGGTGGAACTGGCGACGCAGAGCTGGGCGATCGGCCACGGGCTCGCCTCGCTCGTCGCCACCGGCCCCCTGTCGCGCCAGGCGCTCGCGCACGGCGTCCCGCTGCTGACCGCGCTGTTCGTGAGCGCGGGAGACGATCCAGACCGATGCCGCCGCTCGATCGAGCAGGCGTGGAAGGCGGTGCTCCCTGCCGCGGACGAGCTCCCGTGACCCCTGGCCCGCTCGCCGGGCTCACGCGGCGGCTGGCCCGACGGCGGCGGCAGGCCAGGGACGATCAGCGGAGGCGAAGGGCTGCGCGTCGGTGGGACCTGGAGGAGAAGGAGCCTCTGGCGTCAGACGGTGGACGGGGTGTTCAGCAGGGCGGACAGCTCCGCCAGGGTCTCGGGGACCAGGCGGTAGTAGACCCATGGGGCGCGGCGCTCGGAGGTGAGCAGGCCGACCTCCTTCAGCACCTTGAGGTGGTGGCTGATGGTCGGCTGCGACAGCTCGAAGGCGCCGGTGATGTCGCACACGCAGACCTCGCCGCCCGCGTGGCTGGCCACGATCGACAGGATGCGCAGCCGTACCGGATCACCCAGCGCCTTGAACACCTGCGCCACCCCGGCCGCCTGCTGGGCGTCCAGTGGCTCGCGGGTGAGCGGCGGGCTGCACTCCAGGATCTCCAGCAGCTCCATCGACCCCTCCAGAGTAGATGTTCGTCGACGTTCTATATTGACATATATCTATGTATCGCGCGTAGATGCTGCGGCCATTCACTCGACCGCCGCGCCGTAGAGCCGGAGCAGGCTGAGGCGGAGCGCCGCGTCCGCCTGCTCGCCGGACATGCGCCCGGCGCCGGCCTCGTCGCCCGCGGCGTGTCCGAGGGCGATGGTGGCCGCCACCAGCCAGTCGGTCGAGAGCCTGCGGTCGAACTCGCCGCTTTCCTGGCCGCGCAGGATGATCCGCCTCAGGCGATCGGCGACCGGCGCGTGTCGCTCCTGGTCCGCCTGCGGGCTCACGGGCATCGCGCTGATCTGCTGGAGCAGCAGGGGGTACCGCTCGCTCATCCGGCGGCTGACCTCGATCAGCCGGCACAGCGCCTCCGCCGCGGATTCTTCGTCGAGCCCGGCGGCGTCCATCGCCGCGACGGTCTCCTCGGTGACCCGGTCGACGGCGGCCTCCAGCAGCTCCTCGCGTGAGGGGAAGTGCGCGTAGACGGTCTGGCGGGTCACTCCCGCGGCCGAGGCGATGACTTCGACGCTGACGTCGGGTCGCTCGTTCAGCAGCTGGACCGCCGCGTCCAGGATCGCCGCCCTGCTGCGCCGCGCGTCGGCACGGCGACGCTGGGGGGCCGGAGGAGAAGTCAACTCATACACCTTGTCAAAGTTGTGCGCGGACAATATCTTACAGCCTGTAAGAGATAGTACGGGAGAGTGCGACAGGAGCACCATGAGCCCATTCGACGGCGTCAGCCCGGAGCAGTTCATCGCCGACTTCATGACCTCCTTCACCGACGAGATCGTTCGAGGCGAGGAGGATCCGGGGCCGATCGTGGACCGCTATTACACGCCCGACATGATCCAGATCGCCGACGGCGTCCGGATCGACCGCGACAAGCTCATCGCGCACATCCGCCCGGTGCGCAAGAACCTCACCCACTACCGCCTGGAGGTGCACGAGGCCCTGGCCAGCGGCAATCGCATCGCCGCCAGGTTCACCCTCCACGGGCAGATGCGGAAGAAGGCGGTGGCCACCGAGGTGCACTTCTTCGGGGAGCTGGCCGCTGACGGACGGATGAGCAGAACTCACCAGCTCACCCGCGCGCTGCCCACCGGCCAGGGCGGGCAGCCGGCACCCGGCAGGGAGGAGGAGGCGTGAGCCAGAGCACCTACACCGTCAGCGGCATGGTCTGCGGACACTGCGCGGGCTTCGTCACCGAGGAGATCGAGCGCGTCGCCGGCGTCACCGCCGTGGCGGTGGACGTCGAGAGCGGCGCGGTCACCGTCACCAGCGATCGGGACCTCGACGTCGAGGACGTCCGCGCCGCCGTCGAGGAGGCCGGCTACGAGCTCGTCCGGGCATGAGGGGCCCCGTCGGCGTCGCGGTGGAGGCGAGCGCGCTTCACCCGAGGAAGGCCGCCGTCGTCGCCACGAACCTGCGGGCGTCGTCGAGCCACGGGAAATGGCCCGCTTGTGGCTGGACGACGAACTCCGCGTGCGGGAACAGCTCGGCGAACTCGGCCGCGACGCTCGGAGGCGTGTTCAGGTCGACCTCTCCGGCAAGCAGCAGCACCGGCGCGTGGAAGGCGGCGAGCGCCGCGCGCGTGGCGTCCGGGTCGAACACGCCCTCGGCGCCGAAAGCGGCTGCCGCTTCCCTGTTCCTGTGGCTCTCCTGAGCCGCCTGGTGGGCTCGGGCCCGCGCGTCCCATCGGCCGTAGAAGAAGGGGTCGATGGCCTTCCAGTCGTCGTCGGTGGCGTTGCCCGCCACGATGGACTCCAGAGCGGTGAAGGCCGCGGCGAACCAGGGCTCGTTCTCGCGGAGCCCGGCCGTCTCGAGCCGGGATTGGCCGGTGGCCGCGATGCCGACGGCCATGGTGCTCGGAGTGATCAGAGCGAGCCTGCCGACGCGTTCCGGGTGCCGGGCGACGTACAGCGCCGCGAGGTTCGCCCCGGCGGAGTGGGCGAGCAGCTCCACCCGGTCAAGGCCGAGGTGCTCGCGCAGGGCGTCGACATCGTCGACGAGCCGGTCGCAGCGGTAGGAGGCCGCGTCCTCGGGGATCGCCGACCTGCCGGTGCCCCGAGGGTCCACCATGATCAACTGCCGGTGCGCCGACAGGCCGCCCAGTTCACCGAGGTAGTCGCTGTCCTGCATCGGGCCGCCGGGCAGGCAGATCACCGGGGCGCCCGCTCCGAACACGTGGTAGGCGAGACGGGTTCCGTCGTGTGCGGAGAAGACAGGCATGGCGAGGATCCTGTCAGCGGCGCCCGGACCACGGCAACCGGCTCTCGTGACCGCTCTCCGGCCATGCGGGAACACTGTCGCCGCGGTCCCGGGGATCGCGGCGTGCCACTGGCCGCCTGCTCGGTCACGTGGGCGGTACGGCCGCGCCTGTTCCACGGCGACGTCTGCGGTCAGGACGCCCTGCCTCAGCCCGGCGGCCGAGCCCGCCCCCAGCGGTAGCCGGTCGGCCTCCGCGGGCTTGCCCGGATACTGGGCCTCGACCACCTATCGCCGGCAGCCTGGCTGTGAGTTGACCAGGCCGGTGACGCCGTACTCGCGAGCGAGCGGCCCGCCAGGTGGTGCCGGGCGCTCACCGATCGCGGGGATCGTCCCAGAAGCCGTGGTCGTGCCGTACAGGCCGGGGCCTGTCATGAGCGGGCTCGAGCACGCCTGGAGACGGCGCGGACGTCTCCTGCGGGTCGTTCGCGCGTCGCCGGTGCCGGGACGACGGCGAGGCGTCGCCGTGGTGGTCGAGGCCTGGCCGCCGGGAGCTGACGAGCGCGGTCAGGGCGGTGGTGAGCGGGACGGCGGCGATGAGGCCGAGCGTCCCGACGACGCTGCGGACGATCTCCTGGGCGATGAGCGGGTTGGTCAGCACTTCGCCGAGCGGCTGCTTCGCGACGCTGATGAGCAGCAACAGCGGCAGGGAGGCGCCGGAGTAGGCGAGGATGATCGTGTTGATCACCGACGCGATGTGCGCGCGGCCGACCCTCGCGGCGGCCCTGTACAGCTGCAGGAAGCCGTAGGACGGGTTGGCGTGGGCGAGCTCGGTGACGGTGACGGCCTGGGTGACGGTGACGTCGTCGAGCACGCCGAGAGAGCCGATGAGGATGCTGGCGAGCAGGAGTCCCTGGGCGTCGATGCGGTAGCTCATGTCCAGGTAGAGCGAGCTCTCGTCGGTGATGCCGTTGAGCTGGGCGAGTCCGATCGCGCCGTAGGACAGCAGCCCGGTGAGGGTCAGGCTGCTGAGGGTGCCCAGGACCGCCATCGAGGTGGTCAGCGTGAACCCGTGGGTGAGATAGAGCACCGCGAGCATGATCGCCGCGGAGCCGACGATGGCGATCGCCAGTGGCGGCTCGCCCGCGAGGATGGCGGGGATCACGAACAGCAGCAACAGGGTGAAGGTCACGCCGAGGCCCACGAGCGCCGTCACGCCGCGCCAGCGGCCGAACGCGACCACCGCGAGCGCGAAGGCCGCGCCCATGATCCACAGTGACGTCGACCGGTCGTGATCCGAGAGCAGGTACGGCGACGCGTCGAGCGTGCTGTCAGGGGTGTGCACGAGCACGACGTCGTCGCCCTCGGCGAACCGCTGCGCTCCGGGGCCGCTGGGAAGGTCGGTGGTGATGCGCTGTCCCGCGTTGGCGCCGCTGGTCAGCCTGATCTCGGCGTCGCCGCAGGAGGCCGGATCCGGAGGCGGCTGCTCGGCGCCCGCGGCGACGCCCTCTTCGGGGGGAAGCTCGGGGCACGGCTTGAGGGTGATCGAGGTGATCGTGCCGGTGAGTCGTTCCAGCCCGGGGGCGGCTCCGGCTCCGGGCTTGTCCGAAGGCCAGAGCGCGATCAGCCCGATGACGGTGCCCAGGGCCAGGGGGATGATCACGGCCAGGGTCAACCACACGGTGCGGCGTGAGGCGGGGATGGCGGGGCCGTGCGCGTGGTTCGCGCCCATGACGAAAAGATCTCCTCAAGCCCTCAACGATGGAGGACAGTACATTACCGCCGCGCCCGGACCACCCCGTCTCGACGGCCAGGACACGGACGGGCCGCTCGCGCCACTTGCCTTGACACCGGTGACAGGGCTCTACCGTGAGCGCGCGCGCCGTCCGGCTCCGATGCCGGGGACCGCTGCGGCGGATACGGTCGCGCGTCGCCGACCGGAGGAACGAGATGAAGTTCGGGATCAGCTACAGCACGCCCTACTACGGTGTAGACCCCGACAGGATCGTGGCCTATGCCCGCCACGCCGAGGACTGCGGCTTCGAGTCGCTGTACCTGCCCGAGCACATCGCGCTGCATCCCGGTGCGACGGTCGGGCCGTACGAGCTGCCGCCTTCGCTGCCGTACGTCGATCCGCTCGACTGCCTGAGCTTCGTGGCCGCGGCCACGCGGCGGATCCTGCTCGGTACGGGCGTGTTGCTGCTGCCGTACCACCACCCGGTGGTGCTGGCCAAGCGACTGGCGACCATCGACGTGCTGTCCAAGGGGCGGATGCGGCTGCTGACCGTGGGGCTCGGCGCCCTGCCGGGGGAGGCTCGCGCGATGGGCGTGGACTTCGCCACCCGCGGCCGTCGCGCCGACGAGGCGATCGACGTGATGCGGCTGCTCTGGGCCGGTGGCGAGGAGGGCGTCAGCTTCGAAGGGGAGTTCTTCGCCTTCGAGAACCTGTGCCAGTACCCCAAGCCCCACGGGGGCACGAGCCTGCCGGTCCACGTCGGCGGGTCGAGCAGGGCGGCCGCCCGTCGCGCAGGGCGACGCGGTGACGGCTACTACCCCGGCGGCGCGCTCCACCCGGACGAGCGCGCCCTCCAGCTGGACCTGGCCAGGGCGGCCGCCGCCGAAGCGGGTCGCAGCGCGCAGGCGCTGGAGTACACGCGACCGGGCTCGATCGACATGACCGTCGAACAGGTCGAGGCGCTCGCCGCCCAGGGCGTGACACGCATCGTCGTGAGCGCCACCTTCGCGGAGGCGGACCGGCAGCGCGAGGAGATGTCCGCGTTCGCCGAGCGGTTCTCCCTCAGCTGACCTTCTCCCGCCCGGCGGCACCCCAGCAGGGGTACGGTGCCCGACGAAAAGGGAGTTCGTCGCGGGGCGTGGCCGTCGTCTTCGCCCCGAAGGGGTCAGGACGCCTGAGGGCATCGGCTGCGTCAGCTGAGAGTTCCGGTCAAGACCGGCGCGGGCCTTCGTCCTGGCTGCCCGTCAGCGGGCTCCCGGGTCGCGGAGAGGCGGAGGCTAGACGTCTGCCCAGCCGTTGGGCCGGGGCTTCCACCCAGCGCCAGGTCAGCGCGCTGAGTGCCAGCAGCACGCCCACCACGCACACCAGCGCGACCAGCCGCAGGCCCAGCGGCACGGCCAGCGGTTCGGGCCAGAACCGCTCGACGCTTTCCAGCAGCAGGGGATGGAGCAGGTAGATCGAGTAGCTGACCAGCCCCAGCCACGCCAGAGGCTGCGGCACCTGCCTGTGCCGCAGCCTCATCCCCACGGCGAAGGTGAGCCAGGCGGCGACCATGGCCGTCTGCAGGCCGAGCTCTCCCCACGCCAGCCCTGTCCAGGCCAGCGGCACCAGCGCCACCCATCCGGCCGCCGTCCAGGAGAGCTCGCCCTGCTCGGCCCGATACAGCACCGTGCCCGCGAACATGGTGGCCAGGATCAGCAGCCCCTGCCACGGGTCCGGGTAGCTCTGATTGACCGCCAGAAGGCCGAGCACGGTCACCCCGAGGACGATCGCACCCGCACGCCGTACCGGGGCCGAGCCCTTCAGCACGGCGGCCAGGCCGCCCGCCACCAGCGCGGTCACCACCAGCACGACCGTCAGCATCCGGCCGGCACCGCCGGCCGACAACAGCTTGACGGGTAACGCGGCCGCGCCCAGCACGGCCACCACGGCGAAGCCCAGCGCGCCGGTGACGCTCCTGCGGTGCACCCCGAGCGTGAACATCGCGGTCAACAACAGGTAGAAGGCCATCTCGTACGACAGCGTCCAGAGCACGTTGACCAGGTTCGGCACGTACAGCAGGTTCTGCAGCATCGTCAGATGACCCAGCACCATGGAGGCCGGTCGGTCGCTCCACCAGATGTGCAGGCCGTCCCAGCCGGCGGCCACCAGTAGCGCCATGCCGGCCACGCACACACCGAGCAGTGGATACAGCCGGAACAGGCGAGAGATCCAGAAGGCCCGCACGCTGCCTCGCCGCTCCAGCGAGGCGGGCACGATGTAGCCACTGACCAGGAAGAACACGATCACGCCGTACCAGCCCGGTTCGAAGAGCGCCTTGACAGGCTCCCTGGCCTCGGGCAGCAGCGGTTTGAGCGCGTGCTCGAAGACCACCAGGAGAGCGGCGATGCCGCGCAGGGCGTCGAGCCATGCCAGGCGCTGCCGGGTCTGCTCGGGCGCCTCGGTGCTCAGCATCCGGACATGCTAGCGATCAATGTCCGCAATCTCTGAGTTTGCTGTGAATTGAGCAGCGGGGGACCGTGGCGGGCGGCCGCTATTATGTAAACGCATCCGTTTGCGTTTACATAATGAAGGGTGAGTCGATCGATGAAGATCCTCTGCAAGATCGCGTTACTCGCGCCGGCCCTTGCGGTGAGCGCCGCCTGGCTGGTCGTCCTGCGACTCAAGGACGTGGCGGCGCCGCTTCTCGTGGCCTACGGCCTCCTGCTGCTCGGCCTCGCGATCGGGCTGCTGTGGCCTCACGCGCTGGGGCGGCGCTCCACGCGCACCCGCGTGCTCGCGCTCCTCGGCGCTCCCGCCGCCCTGTCCACACTGGCCCTCTACTTCGCGGTCGTCTTCTACGTCACCGACGTGCCCGTCCTGCTCGGCCTCGCCTCCGCGGCGGCCCTGGCGGGGGCGCTGGTCGTCGGCCTGCGGGGCAGGCGGGGCACCGCCGGCGCGACCGCAGGGCGCACCAGAAGGGCCCTGCTGCTGGGCGGCGCCGGTCTGGCGCTCGGCGCGTTGAGCGGGCTGTCCGTCAGCCGGGTCGACCGCCATCGCCGCGATGTGCTGGCACAGGGCGCGCAGGAGCTGAAGGAGGCGGTGCGAGCCCCGGGCGCGAGACGGCGCGGCGCCGTCGGCTCGGTACGGGTCTTCCCCCTGCACACCGGCGACACCGTCGTCACGTACGGCCAGTTCTACGGCGGCCTCGACGGCTGGGAGGGGCTGACCGGCTACACGCGTACCCTGCTGGACAAGGCACAGATCGCGGTGCCGGTATACGCCTATCTCATCGACCACCCCCTGCACGGGCTGATGATGGTCGACACCGGCGTCAGCTGGGAGCAGGCGAACGATCATGATGGGTACTACGGCCACGGCGGCATGGCCTCGCGCCTGCTGACCGAGCGCCACGAGTACAGGCTGACCGCCGACCAGGACCTGCGGGTCCAGGTGGCCAGGCTCGGCTACGACGTCAAGGAGATCTCGACCGTGTTCCTCACCCACGTCCATGACGATCACGCGGGAGGCCTCCGCTCCCTGCCCCGGGCGACGGTGGTGATGGACCGGCGCGACTGGGACGAAGGCGTCCTCTATCCCTACTCCTTCGACCTGGTGAAGGAGCGGCTGTCCTTCCCCGCCTTCGACTCGGGCCCCCTTCTCGCCTTCCCCCACAGCCAGGACCACTTCGGCGACGGCAGCGTGGTGCTCCTGCCCACGCCGGGGCACTCACCCGGCCACATGTGCGTGCTGGTGCGCATGGACGGCGCAAGCGCGCTGTTCATGGGCGACACCCTCTACACGCTGCCCCATCTGGCCGTCGACGAGGTACGCCAGATGACGATCGGCGGCGCGGACACCGCTCGTCAGGTCGAGGCCGCCCGCCGCGTCCAACGGCTGCTGGCCTCGGCCACCGACACCGTGCCGCTGTTCGCCCACGACAACACCCGCTACCGGCACGCGGTCGCATCCGCGTTCTCCCAGGGGCGGCCCGACGCGGCGGGGTTGCTGGCCCTTCGCCGGCACATGGACACCGTTCTCACGCCCGACTGGCGCCTGCGCCCGGGCCAGGCGCCCCACTTCGTGCCCTCCGGCGCGGGCGTCGGGGAGGTGGCCTTCCGATGACCTCCACCCGGCGCACCAGAGGACGGCCGCGCGACCCCGAGGCCGACGAGCAGATCATGAGAGCGGCGCTGGAACTGTTCGTGGAGCGCGGCGTGGAAGGGGCGAACGTCGAGCAGATCGCCAAGCGCGCGGGCGTGGCCAAGGTGACGATCTACCGGCGCTGGTCCTCGAAGGAGGAGCTGCTGATCCAGGCGATCGAGCAGGCCCGCACCCTCGTGCCCGAGGAGGAGATCTGGGCGGCCGCGGACGCGCAGGGTCCACCGCTCGACGAGCGGCTCATGGACTCGTGGGAACGGACGTTCGGCGACACGCGCTTCCGCGCCGTGCTCGCCCAGCTCATCGGCTCCAGCATCGGCTACCCGTCACTGCTCGCCGCCTACCGCGAGCACTACATCCTGCCCCGGCGCCGAGTGATCCACGCCGCGCTCGAGCGCGCCAGGCGGGAAGGGCGGCTGGCCGAGGAGGCCGACATCGACGCCGTGATCGACATGGTCGTGGGCGCGGCGATGTACCGCATGCTCATCGACCCGGACTCATCCGGCGACCCCGACGCGACAGGCCGCGGCCTGGCCGACGTCGTCGGCCAGGCCGAGCGGCTGCTCCGGCGCACCGAACACCGCACGGCCGCCCCGCCCGGCGAAGAGGAGCAGAGCTGAGCCGCACCCGATCTCCCTGCCTCAGGGCCACCCTGGGGCGGGCGGGACGAACGAAGCGTGTGATGATCGTACGCGCGGTCACGGGGCCCGGTGCGCACCGCGAGGACGGCGAAGACCTCACCCCGTCGTCGTCGGTGTCTGGAAGGAGAAGCGCATGCCGAAGATCCACGGAACGGTGTCGGAAGGGTTCGAGGAGGTCAGTGCGGAGTTCGCCGCCGTGGCCGACGGCGAGGCCGGGCTCGGAGCCCAGCTGGCGGTCTGCCTGAACGGCAGGCGGGTCGTCGACCTCTGGACCGGCGACGGCGTCTCCGGTGACTCGCTGCACGCTCTGTACTCCTCCGCCAAGGGCGCGGCGCACCTGGTCGCGGCCCTGCTGGTGCAGGACGGCACGCTGAAGCTGGAGGCGGCCGTCGCCTCCTACTGGCCCGAGTTCGCCGCCGAAGGCAAGGGCGACCTCACCCTGCGAGACCTGCTGGCGCACCGCGCCGGGCTGATCGGCGTGGAGGGCGGCTTCACCGCGGCGGAGCTGGCCGACGACCGCCTGCTCGCCGCCCGGCTCGCCGGACAGCGGCCGTACTGGCGGCCGGGCTCCGGCTACGGCTATCACGCGTTCGTGATCGGAGCGCTGATCGGTGAGGTCGTCCGCCGCGCCACGGGACAGTCGCTCCAGCAGGTGTACGACGAGCGCGTCCGCGCGCCGTACGGGCTGGAGTTCTACCTCGGCCTGCCCGAGGCGCTCGAACCCCGCTACGTGGAGGTCCAGCCGCTGCTGCCGGACCAGCGCGCCATGGCGGAGGCGCACGCGCCGGCACCCGACAGCCTCATGGGGATCGCCTTCAACCTCAACGCCACACCGCCCACCGATCTGGCCGCCTTCGCCAACACCCGCACGGTACGGGCGCTGGGCCCGGCCTCGTCGGGCAGCGTCGGCAACGCCAGGGGACTGGCCGGAATGTACGCCGCCGCCATCAGCGAGATCGACGGCAGACCGCCGCTCCTCGAGCCCGGCACCCTCGCGGAGTTCACCAGGCCGCACTCCACGGGCCCCGACCTGGTCACGGGGGAGCGCGACCACTTCCTGCTGGGCTTCGAGGCGCAGGCCGTCCGCTATCCCGAGCTGGGCGCGGACGCCTTCGGCCACAGCGGCGCAGTGGGCGCGCAGTCCTTCGCCGACCCCCGCAGCGGCATCGCCTACGCCTACACCCGCCGCCGCTTCTCCTTCGGCGGGGGAGGCGGAGCCCCGGAGAACCGCCGTCTGGTGGCCTCCGTCATGCGGGCGGCCAACCGCGCCTAGCACGTCCCGGCCGGTCGGAGGGCCTCCTACCATACGCGCATGACCACGCACGGATTCACGCTCACCGCCGAGGGCCCTTTCGACTTCGGCGCCTCGCTGCGCTTCGTCGAGGACTGGCCGGCCACCAGCGCGCTGCCCTCCGACGGGCGGTCGCTGCGCTTCGCCTACTGCGCGGAGTCGGACTGGCTGCCGATCGGCGTGACGGTGACCGCCGCCCCCGGCGGGGTCGCCGTCGCCACGACGAGGGCGGCGGGTCCAGGGATCAGGGGCGAGGTGGCGCGCATCCTGTCCCTCGACGTGGACGGCACGGGATTCGCCGAGCTGGGGGAGGCCGACCCCGTGCTCGGCGACCTGCAGCAGCGCCGTCCAGGCCTGCGGCCCGTGTGCTTCTGGAGCCCCTGGGAGGCGGCGTGCTGGGCGGTGATCGTGCAGCGCTCCTCCATGCTCATCGCCTCCAGGATCAAGCAGCGCATCGCGGAGCGGTTCGGCGCGAAGGTCACCGTGGACGGGCAGGTGTACGCCGCCTTCCCCCCGCCCGTCACGCTGCTGGAGGCCGGCGGCCTCGGCCTGCCCGCGCAGAAGGAGGAGTGGGTGCACGGGCTGGCCCGCGCGGCGCTCGACGGCGTGCTCACCGCCGAGCACCTGCGCGCGCTCGAGCCGGAGGAGGCGCTGGCCGAACTGCGCGCCCTGCCCGGGGTGGGCCCGTTCTCCGCGGGCCTGATCCTCATCCGCGGCGCTGGCGCGCCGGACGCGTTCCCCGGCGACGAGCCGCGCCTGTTCGCGACCCTGCGCGAGGTGTACGGCCTGCCGCACGACGCGCCACCGGCCGCCTACCGCAGGCTGGCCGATACCTGGCGGCCCTACCGCTCGTGGGCGTCCTTCCTGTTCCGGGCCTCCACCTTCGGCGTCATGGACGATCGGGAGGGTGCGCGGAGCTGAACAGGGCCTAGAACGCGCGATCGAGGGCAGTTCGAGGGTCTTTGACGACTCTCGGGAGAATTCATGAGTGAAGCTGAGGCCATGGCCCGCCGGGCGGCGGACAGCCCGGCGATGGACAAGTTAGCGCGGGTCGGGCTGGTGTGCCGGGGCGTGCTCTACGGGCTGATCGGGGTGCTGGCGCTCCAGATCGCGTTCGGCGAGGGCGGCCGGGAGGCCGACAAGAACGGCGCGATCAGTACGGTCGCCGAGCTGCCGTTCGGGGCGGTGATCCTGTGGATCATGGTCGTGGGGTTCGCCGCGCTGACCGTGTGGCAGGCCTGTGAGGCGATCTTCGGGTCCCGCAGGGCCAAGGACAGGATCGAGTCGGTCAGCCGGGTCGTGGTCTACGCGTTCATCTGCGTCGCGTTGCTGACCATGCTGCTGTCCGGCGAGAGCACGTCGGACGACAAGGCCTCCCAGGACCTGACGGGCAAGCTGCTCGCACTGCCCGCGGGACAGGTCATCGTGGGGGCGATCGGGCTCGGCATCCTCGCGCTCGGCGTCTACTGGGTGCGCTACGGAATCAAGAAGGAGTTCCGCAAACAGCTCAGGCCGATGCCGCCGCGGGCCGGCTCGGTGATGGATCGGCTCGGGCTCGCCGGGTACGTCGCGCGAGGGGTGATCGCCGGGCTGGCCGGGGTCTTCGTGATCCAGGCGGCCATCACCTTCGACTCGGACAAGGCCGGCGGCGTCGACGCGACGCTGAGGGCGTTCGCCGACACCCCTGCGGGGCCGTGGCTGCTGGTCGTGGTGGCGCTCGGGGTGCTGCTGTTCGCCGGGTACTGCCTGGGAGAGGCGCGCTGGCGCAGGACCTGAAAATCGGCGACTGGTTCCTCGCCTTCGAGGAACCAGTCGCCGCAGGCTAGGCGGGGCGGACCAGCTCCGAGGCCCGACGGCGTTGCCTCTCACGCCGGTACAGGATCGCGCGAGCGGCCATCACGACGCAGCCGACGCCGAGCAGCAGGCCCCACAGGACGTCGGTGACGAAGTGCATGCCACGGTAGACGCGGGAGAAGCCGACCGCGAGCGGGGCGGCGATCCCGAGCACCCAGATCACCACCTGGAGCCCCCTGTTGCGGACATGCGAGCTCAGGATGAGCGCGACCCCGCAGTAGAAGGCGACGGCGGCGCTGACGTGCCCGGAGGGGAAGCTGCTGGTGGGCGGGGCCTCGTCGAGGTGGCGCACCGGCGGCCGGTGCCGTCCGACGATCATGGTGGTGGCCAGGAAGACGAGTGACTGGCTCCAGACGGCCGCGATGAGAAAGACGGATTCGCGCCAGCGTTTGTACACGAGCCTGAAGATGATCGCGAATATCGCGGTGGCCGCCACGATGTACGGGGTGTCCGACAGGCTGCTGCCGACGTCGGTGAGCGCGTTCCACAACGAGGTGCGGTCGGCGGCCAGGCCCCGGCTGACGGCCGCCTCACCGGTGGGCAGGGCGAGGATCAGCTTGCCCACGCCGAACGTCGCCGCGGCCATCAGGATCATGGGGAGTAAAATCGTCAGAGCGTAGTACTTCACGTGCTCAGTTATGGTCATGCATCACCTTCACCGACTCGGGTTCCACTCCTTCAGCCAATGGCGAGGCGGGCCTGCGGCCCTGCTCCCTTCGCCAGGTCTCGAATGCCGCCGCGGTGGCGGCGATGACGGCCGCGCCCAGCACGATCCCTCCGGCCACGTCGCTCACCCAGTGCACGCCGAGCGCGATCCTGGTGTATCCGACCGACAGCACCAGGAACCCCGCGACGGCCCAGGCCACGATCCGTCCCGCCCGCGACAGCACGGGCAGGAGGAGTAGGACGATCACTCCCGCGCCGAGCGTCACGTGGACCGTGTGGCCCGAGGGGAAGGAGTCGCCCGGCGCGAGCGCGACGGGATCCGGCAGGTGCGGCCTGGCGCGGGCAACGACGATCTTGAGGGCGAGGCCGATCAACCCGCCCACGACCATGGTGGTGACCGCCCAGATGGCCAGTCTCGGCGCGCCCCTGTACAGCAGCCAGGCGGCGTAGGCGATGACCGCGACACGCCACGGCCACGGCCCGAACAGCTCCGACCATACGATGAGCAGCCTGGTCACGTCGGGATGGGCGAGCGCGTACGCGTGCAGCTCCCTGGCGACCTGGGCGTCCAGCCCGTTGACGGGCATCTTGGCCACGACGAGCAGCAGACTGAAGGGGATCATGACGAGCGCCGCCGCGAAGCTCGCGATCGTCAGCCGCAGCCCCAGACTGCGGTCCCGGTCGACGCGAGCCCTGAGCCATTGCCGCCTCACAGTTTCGGCCTTTCCTCGATGCGCATTCGCGCTCGGCTACCCCGGCAGGGAGAGTTGATTCCTGCCTGAAAGGCGGCGCTGAGGGTAGCCAGAAGGACATGTCCCCCACCGTGGCGGTTGTCGCGCATCGCAAGAAGACTCTCGGCGCAGGCCTGGACAGGCTGCGCACGCTCATCACCGAACAGGACGTCGGAGACCTTCTCTGGTTCGAGGTGCCCAAGAGCAAGAAGGCGCCGAAGAAGGTTCGCAAGGCGCTCAAGAAGGGCGCCGACCTGGTCTTCGTCTGGGGTGGCGACGGCATGGTGCAACGGTGCGCCGACGAGCTGGCCACCTCGGGCGTGCCGATGGCCATCCTCCCCGCCGGGACCGCGAACCTGTTCGCCAACAACCTCGGCATCCCCATTGACCTGGAGGAGGCGGTGCGGATCGGCTTCCACGGACGGCGGGAGAAGCTCGACCTGGGCGTGCTCAACGGCGAGCACTTCGCGGTGATGGCGGGCGCCGGGTTCGAGGCCGAGATGATCGCCGACGCCGACGGGCAGGCCAAGGAGCGGCTCGGCAAGCTGAGCTATGTCAAGGCGGCCGTACGGCACGTCGGCGGCCCGCTGGTGCCGATGAAGATCAAGATCGATGGGACGACGTGGTTCGACGGGGAGGCCAGCTGTCTGCTCCTGGGCAACGTGAGCACGATCGCCGCCGGCATCGAGGCGTTCGACGACGCCAGGCCCGACGACGGCTGGCTGGAGGTCGGCGTCTCCACCGCCAAGGGGCCGATCCAGTGGGCCAGGGTGATCGGCAGAATGGCCACGGGACGCTCCGACGACTCCCCGTTCGTCCGGATCACCCGCGCCAGGAAGGTGTCAGCCACGTTCGGCGCCCCGCTGACGTACGAGCTGGACGGCGGAGACCGCGAGGCCACCACCGAGCTCGAGGCCAAGGTCGTCCCCGGCGCCCTCACCGTCTGCCTCCCACCGGTCGAGCAGCCCTGAGCCAGGCCCCGCCCGCCAGGCCCCGCCCGCCAGGCCGCGAAGGCCGGTCCGCGAAGGTGGGTCCGCGAAGGTGGGTCCGCGAAGGTGGATCCGCGAAGGTGGATCCGCGACGCCCGCCTCGTCTTGGCGCACGGCCCGGACGAGGCGGCGTCGCGGACCCGCCGGTCACGGCTCCAGGTGGTGCCCCCTGGGCCGGTACTGCTTGGGCAGCTTGAACCCTCGCTCGGCCATCACCTGCCGCAGCCGGTCGGGGTAGTCGGTGATGATGCCGTCCACCCCGTCGTCGATCAGCTTGTTCATCGTCGGCTCGTCGTCGATCGTCCACGGGATGACCTTGATCCCGAGACCGTGCGCCTGCTCGACCATCTCCCTGGTCACGTACGGCTGGTAGCCGGGGTCGGTGACCTTCCCGTTCTGGGGGAACCCGTGCACCGGCGAGAACGCGTCGGCGCCGAAGGACTTGACGGCCTTGAGCGGGTCGCCGCCGAAGTCGTCGATGTCGATGCCGCCGAGCCAGGGTGAGGCGCCTGGCCGTCCGGTCTGCAGGAAGTCGCGGTTGGTCAGGGCGACGATCGGTAGGCGGGGCTCGACCTCCCGCATCCGCATGAGGGCGCCCCAGTCGAAGCTCTGGACGGTGACCTGCCGCAGCAGCCCTGCGCGCCGGATCTCCTCCGCGGCTACCTGCACGAACTGCTCCCTCGGCGCCGTCTCGTGCGGCGCGCCCGCCTCGACCTTGGTCTCGACGTTCAGCGCGACCCGGTGCGCGCGATAGCGGTTGACCAGGTCGAACACCTCGCGAAGCAGCGCCATCCTGGCCCCGGGCACCGGCCGCTGCCCGGGGAACTCCGCCTTGGTCGCCGAGCCGCAGTCCATCGTTCTCACCTGGGCGAGGGTCAGCGTGTTGATGTACCTGCCGACGTAGGGGAACTCCGGATCACCCGGTACGGCCGGCGCGGTGTCGCGGCACACCCTGCCGCTGATCCGCCGGTCGTGGGTGACGACCGCCTGGCCGTCCTCGGTGATCTGGATGTCGAGCTCCAGCGTGCTGACCCCCAGCTCCAGCGCGTTGGCGAAGCCGGGGAGCGTGCTCTCGACGACCAGGCCCATTCCGCCTCGGTGCGCCTGCAGGTCGAAGCCGTGGCGGCCGCCGGTCTCGGCGGCGCCTGCCGTACCTGCGGTGGCCGCCAGCGTGGCGCCGAGAACTGCGAACGCGGGCAGCGCGCGCCATCTGCTCATGTGTGATCCGTCCGTTGAAGGGCCGTGCGTTCCCTCGAAGATCCATCGGGGGCGAGGCCGACGAGCGTACGGAAGTTGAGCATGAGGCGAAAGGTGCGTGAGATCTCCGGGCCGGGCTGCTCCGGCTCCTCGACCCGAGGTGGCGCTACGGGCTGCGGGGCGGCTCGGCGGACGGGCCTCGGTTGCTGAGGGCGGCCAGTGAGTCGACGTATCTGAGCATCAGCCGGGCGAACTCCAGGCGGTCGTGTTCGGGCCAGTCGGCGGTGATGTACTCGAACGCCGAGCGCTGGTGCCGCCTGAAGCGCGCCATGAGCTCGGCGCCCTGCGGGCTGAGCCGCAGGACGGTGCGGCGGCCGTCCTGCTGGGAGGCGGCCCTGATGAGGTAACCGGCCTTGATGTTGTCGCTGACCATACGGCTGGCGACCGAGGGGTCCACGGCGAGGAACTCGGCCACCGAACCCACGGTGATCTCCCTGTCGGGGTCCTTGGTCAGTTCCTCGACGAAGTTGAGGACGAGGGTCCTGCTCAGGTCCTTGGCCGAGATCGGGTTCTCGACCTCCAGCAATGACGTACGGCGCAGCTTGGAGAACGCCGGGCCCACGGCGTCCAGCAGCTCGTCGGCTGAGGTCGGCTCGTTCGTCATGCCCTCATCGTAGGCCACGTGCTGGCCTGAACGTATATGTATGCTCGCATGCAAGCAGCTCGGCGCGCGCGGTGGTGCGGTCGCGGTCGTCCACGTCGAGGGCCGGGCCGAGCAAGGACCGCCCGTGCACCATGAGGCACCGTTCCTCCGGCTCGCGCGCCACCGTGGCCGGCGTGGCCCATCGGGTGCCTGGCGCGCCGAGCCGCTCACGCGCGCACCGCCGTGCCGAGGCCGGCGCGGGAGCGTCGCGTCAAAGTCGCGTAGAGGGCCGAGGCGACGACGACGCCGACGGGCAGGGCGAGGTCCATCCCGCCCATGGCGTGGGCGAGAGGGCCGGTGTACAGGGTGTTGACGCAGAGCGCGGCAGCGGTGGTGCCCAGCGTGAGCGCCAGGGCGCCGGCCCGGTTGACTCCCGCGGTGAACCAGAAGGGACTGGCGGGGCTCTCGTCCGTGAGCGCGAGGCCGTCGTATTGGTTGCGGCGCAGCAGGATGTCGGTGGCGTAGATGGCCATGCTGGGTCCGAGCAGGACGACGGTCAGTTGCAGGACGTTGCTGACGGTGTCGAGGAAGTTGGACACGAGCAGCGCGTACAGGGTGAGGGCGACGGCGAGGACGCCGTCGACGATCACGCTGAGGGAGCGGCGGATGCGGACGCCTACGGCCTGCAGGGCCAGGCCGGAGCTGTAGGCCGTCATGGCGTTGATGGAGATGGTGCCGAGCACCAGGGCCAGCAGGAAGAAGGGGGTGAACCAGCGGGGCAGGATCGTCTCCAGCGCGGTCTGCGGGTCGGTCATGTCGACCGCGGTCGCGGCGAACGCGCCCAGGGAGGTGACGACGACGCTGGGCAGGAAGCCGCCGAGCGCGGTCCAGCCCGCGATCGCCCTCGGGGAGGTCGTGCGGGGCAGGTAGCGGGAGAAGTCGGCGCTGTTGGTGTAGGAGAGCGGGCCCGAGGCGATGAGGGTGACGCCCGCGACGAGCGTCGCCCACAGGGCGCCGCCCGTCAGCGGCTCGGCGGGCTGGTAGCCGAAGTCGGTGTTTCCGAGCACGCTGAAGGCCACGACGGCGAACGCGGCGGTGAGCACCACGGTGATCGGGAGGTAGAGCTTCACGATCGTGGCGTGCCCGTAGACGCTGATGGCCAGGGTGAGAGTGGCGATGACCGCCACAACGGCGATCTTGACGCCGGTGGTCGGCGCGATGCCGGCCTTCTCGACGAGGGAGAAGGCGGCCAGCGCGGCCGCGGCCATGTTGAGCGCGATGTAACAGATGCAGATCGCCCAGCCGGTGATCGCGATGTTCACGCGGTTGCCTCGGATGCCGAACATCGCCCGCATGACCACCTCGCTCGGCGTGCCCGAGGCGGGGCCGGAGACGGCGAGCAGGCCGACCGCCAGCCAGAACAGGTTGCCCACGACGATCACCACGAGGGCCTGCCACAGGTTCAGGCCCATGAGGATGAGGGCGCCGCCGACCACCAGGCTCAGGTAGTTGACGTTCGCCGCAGCCCAGACGGTGAACAGCTCGCGGGCGCGGCCGTGCCGCTCGTGTTCGGCGATGTGGTCGATGCCGTGGACCTCGACGCGGCCGGGCCGGTTGGAGGGCGGCGGGCTCTCGTTCGCGGTGTGCGTACCTGGACGCGGGTCGGGGATCGTGGCCGCCATGGAGCCCTCCGGTGCTGGTCGTACCCACGTGCTTGCTTATTGGTCGCACACTCAATAGCATCCTGGGTATGTCGTCAAGCGTCCAGGGCAAGCGAATTCGGAAATCTCCTGCCGCCAGGCGGGCGGAGATCGTCGACGCGGCCGCCACCGTCGCCCTGACCGAGGGGCTCGAGTGCGTCACCCTGCGGCGGATCGGTGAGGCCCTCGGCGTACGGCCTGGGCTGATCAGCCACTACTTTCCCTCGGCGGAGGATCTCGTGGCCGAGGCGTTCGGCAGCGCGGCGAGCGCCGAGCTCGACGCGCTCCTGCCGGCCGAGCGGTCCGGAGCGACAGCCACGCAGCACCTGGCGCGCTTCTTCGCGCGAGCGGAGGGGGAGGCCTACGACGACATCAGCAGGCTCTGGATCAACGCGCGGCACCTCAGCCGCTACCGGTCCGTCCTGCGCGACAGGGTCGCCGAGCAGGAGGCCGCCTGGCGTGGGCGGCTGGGCGATCTCATCAGGCAGGGCGTCGAGGGGGGAGAGTTCCATACGGACGACCCCTATGTGACGACCATTCAGATCCTGGTCGTGCTCGACGGCCTCGGCGCCCACGCCAACACCGACACCGGCAATCGCCCCGAGGCGGTGACGCGCATGGCCGTCACCACCGCCGAGCGTGAGCTCGGCCTGGTGAGCGGCGCGCTCGCCGCCTCCCTCTGACCCTCTCCTACCCGTGCTTCGAGGAACCGCTGTGCGCACCAGTCTCGTCCTGCTCTCCGCCCGCCTGCTCGACCCCCTCACCGGCGAGTTTCTTCCGCAGACCGCTCTGGCCGTGTCCGGAGGGCGGATCTCCGCCCTGGGCGACGACCGCCGGATACGCGCCCTCGCGGACCCTTCGACGACGGTGATCGACCTCAGCGGCGCCGTGGTGACCCCCGGCCTGGTCGACGGGCACCTTCACCCCGTCTCGGGCGCCGAGCTGACCCACGGGCTGGACCTTTCGGGCTGCGCCGACCTCGACGCGGTGCGCGAGGCGCTGGCAGGCGAGGTCCGCACCCTCGCGCCCGGCGCCTGGCTGCACGCCTGGGGCCTGGACCCGAACGTGTTCGGACAGCGGCCCGTCGAGGCCGCCGCCCTCGCCCCTGTGCTCGACGGCGTCCCGGCCCTCCTCCTGCTCTTCGACGCCCACTCCATGCTGGCCAGCCCGCGCGCGCTCGAGCTCGCGGGCGTCGACGGGCCACGGACCTTCACCCAGGCGGCCGAGGTCGTCTGCGACGACGCGGGCCGGCCCACCGGGCTGCTCCTGGAGGACGCCGCCTGCGAACTCGTCGAGCGCGCCGCCCCGCGGCCCACGCACGCCGAGCGCCGCGCCAGGCTCGCCGCCGCCCTGCGTGACATGGCCGCAGCGGGACTCACCGGCGGCCACGCCATGGACGCCAACGGCGACAGCCTCGCGCTCTACGCCGAGCTCGACGCCGCCGGAGAGCTGCCGGTGCGGCTGCGCGTCTCGCCCTGGTGCCAGCCGGGCGCCGACGCCGCCGCGCTGCGCGCCCTCATCGAGCAGCAGGGCACGGGCGGGGCGCTGTGGCGGACGGAGGGCGTCAAGCTCTTCATGGACGGCACCGTCGACAACGGCACCGCCTGGCTGGAGCGCCCCGACTGTCACGGCGAGTCCACGCACTCCTTCTGGCCCGACCCCGAGGCCTACACCCACATCGTCGGCGAACTGCACAGGGCGGGGGTGCCCACGGCCACCCACGCCATCGGTGACGCGGCCGTACGGCACGTCCTCGACTCCGTCGAGAGGGCCATGGCCACGGGGGAGCGCCGGGTGCGGCACCGCGTCGAGCACATCGAGACCGTGCCCGACGACACCATGCGCCGTTTCGCCCGGCTCGGCGTCATCGCCTCCATGCAGCCCACCCACTGCTGCGACTACACCAGGGCCGACCACACCGACAACTGGTCGCGCCGCCTCGGCGAGGAGCGGGCCTCGCGCGCCTGGCGCTGTCGAGACCTGTGGGACTCCGGCGCCAGGGTCGTCCTGGGCTCCGACTGGCCCATCGCCCCCTTCCCTCCGCTGGGCGTCATGGCCGGGGCCCGGCACCGGCGGCCGAGCCGCGATCTGAGCCTGCCGCCGCACGGTCCCGAGCAGGCGCTCACCGCCCTTGAGGCCCTCCAGGGCATGACCGTCAACGCCGCCTATGCGGCGGGTGAGGAGCACGAGGCCGGCAGGCTCGCCGTCGGCCACCGCGCCGACCTCACGGTCCTGGCCGACGACCCGCTCACCACCGCCGCCACCGACCTGCCCGACCTGCCCGTGCTGCTCACGGTCCTCGACGGCCGCCCCACCCACCGCGACGCGAGCCTGTGACGCCTGCGCGGGGCCGCGGTGGGGCACAGGCGCGGCAGGTCCGCTGTCGGCAGGATGGTCGGCGGGTCGGTGGTCACACGAAGAAGCTGTCGTGGCGGAGGAAGAACTCGGCCCGCTCTTCAGGGTCGAGTCCGGCGAGCCGGGTGATCCCTTCGAAGTACTCTTCGCGGGGAGCGCCGGGGGCGAAGAGCATCAGCATGGAGGCCGGCTCGCCCGACTCGTTGCGGAAGGCGTGCAGCCCTCCGACCGGGACGTACAGGTAGTCGCCCGCGGTGGCGTCGACCCAGCGCTCGCCGTCGAACAGCCGCATCGTGCCCGACAGGATGAAGAACGACTCCGACATCGACCGGTGGAAGTGGGTGCTCGGGCCACCGAACTCCGGGCCCATGTCCACGCGGTACAGGCCGTACTCCCCGCCGGTTGAAGCGGTGGTGGACAGGTAGTGGTAGGCGGTTCCGCCGCTGACGCGGGGTCCTGAGGACGTCACGGGCGCCGAGACGAAGTCGGGGGCGGTGGTGGCGGGACGGAACAGCGCGTTGACTTCGCCGTCTTCGCCGAGGTAGCGGGGATCCGGATAGGACATCTCTGACTCCTGAGGTGAGGTCTAGACGGTCGCGTCGGGCGCGTCGATGAATGCGCGGGTGAGGTCGATCAGCCGGGTGGGGTCGGCGAACCAGTCCATGTGACCTTCGTCCTCGATCTCGATCAGGCGGCTGCCGGGGATCGCGGCGTGCAGCTGCCGCGAGCCGTCCACCGGGATCATGTTGTCTCCGGCGAGGCCGATGACCAGGGTCGGTGCGGTGATCTTGGGCAGCAGGTCGCGGATGTCGACCTTGGCGCCCAGGTCGATCTGGCGGCCGATGCCGGGCGGGGGCCACTCGTCGGCCAGGGAGCGGGCGAGACCCTGGTGGCCGAAGGCGTTCAGGGTGGCCGGGCCGAAGCCGGTCAGGGTGGAGAACCGCTTGAACAGTTCACGGTCGGTGTCGAGGAGCTTGCGCCAGGTCTCGAAGTAGAACCGGTCGCGGGGGGCGGTCGAGTGCGCCCAGCCGCCGACCAGGATGAGCCTGCGCACCAGTTCGGGATGGGTGGCGGCGACGGCCGCGGCGGCGACCGCGCCGAGGGAGAAGCCGAGCAGGTCCACGGGGCCGCGCACCGCCTGCCGCGTGACCGCGGCCACCTGGTCCGTGATCAGGTCGACGGTCAGCTCCGTGCCGTCGTCCGTGGTCTGCCCGCTGCCGCTGAAGTTGGGCCGCACGACGGTCCTGGTGGCGCTGAAGTGGTGCACCACGTTGCCGAAGACCTTGTCGGCGTCGCCGCCGGTGCCGTGGACCAGCACCAGGCCGGGACCCTGGCCTTCGGCCTCGTAGTGGACGTCGGTGTCGCGGACTGGGAGGAAAGGCATGGTCGGTCCCCACTCGTAAGTCGTTCCTGATAAGATGAGCGCTAAGATAATCAGTGGTTGCGTGAGTGTCAATTAGATGAGTGCTCGCCTAATTTTGTGGGAGGTTTCATGGCCGACGCGGTGGCGGCGGTGCTGGAGCAGTGGCGCCGCGAGCGTCCCGACATCGACATCCGGCCGATCGGGGTCGTCGGCCGGATCATGCGGATCTCCCGCATGTGGGACAAGGAGATCAAGGACTTCCTGGCCGGACACGGCCTCGAGCCCGGCGAGTTCGACGTACTGTCCACGCTGCGGCGCTCGGGCGAGCCGTACGAGCTGACCGCCGGCACGTTCCTCAAGACCTCGCTCGTCACCACGGGCGCGATCACCCTGCGCGTGGACCGGATGGAGGACAAGGGCCTGGTCACACGGGTGCGCGACACCGCCGACCGACGCTCGGTCAAGATCCGTCTCACCGATCTCGGGCTCGAGGTGATCGACAGGGTCCTGCCTCTGCACGTGGCCAACGAGGGCCGTCTCCTCGAGGCCCTCGGACAGGAGGAGCGCGAGCACCTGGCCGCCACGCTGGCCGCCCTGCTGGAGTCGTACGGCGACACCCCGCCTCCGAGGTGATCAAGGCGGCGCGCCTCCCCGGAGTCGAGAGGGTGTGGCGACGCCGTGCCGCGCCACGGCGACGGGGCCCATGGACCGAGCACGGGCAGTGCGACGCCGACTCTGGAGAGGAGGGACGGCTCTACTCGTGACCCGCCCTGGCGGCGCCCGCGCCGGAGCCCGGCCTGCCGGTGGCTGCGTGCGGCAGGCCGGGTTCGCGCAGGGTACGCAGCAGGAGCCAGCCGAGGGCGGGCAGGGCGATCAGCGGGGCGAGGGCGGTCTGCAGGGAGGTGGCGTCCGCGACGGCGCCGACCAGCGGGCCGGCCAGCCCCCCCACGCTGACGGCCAGGCCCAGGGTGACGCCGCTCGCGGTGCCCACGCGCCGGGGCAGGTAGTCCTGGCCGAGGGTGATGTGCAGGGAGAAGGGCACGTACAGCCCCGCCGAGGCGAGCGCCACGAACAGGTGGAGCGAAGGGCCGGGGGCGTAGACGACGCCGGCGACGGCGAGCACGGTCAGGGCGTAGGACCACCGCACCACGGGGAGGCGGCCGAAGCGGGTGGCGAGTCTCCCGCCGGCCACGGTGCCCACCGCGCCGCCGAGGTAGAGCACGAACAGCGCTGCCGTACCCGAGAGCTCTCCTCCGCCGGTGCGCTGGCGCGCGTACAGCGAGATGAACGCGCTGAGACCGACGAAGACGATCGAGCGGCAGCCGACGGCCCCTGACAGCCTGAGGAAGGAGGGCCAGTCGTCCCTGCCGGTGGCCAGGCTCGCGCGGGCGGCGGCCGTCGCCGGCGTGGGCCTCCTGACCGCCCGCAGCGCCGCCGCGCACAGCGCCGCCCCGGCGAGGGCGGGGACGGCCAGCAGCGGTGAGGCGCCCAGGCCGCCGGTGAGGATGACGGCGGAGACCAGCAAAGGGGCGGCGGCGAAGCCGAGATTGCCGCCGAGGGAGAACCAGCCCATCGCGGTATGACTGCCGCGGCTGACCTCGCGTGCGACGCGGGCGGCTTCAGGATGGTAGGCGGCGACGCCGAGCCCCGAGACGGCGACCGCGAGCAGGGTGAGGGCGTAGGAGTCGCCGAAACCGGCGAGCGCGACGCCCGCGCCGCCCACCAGCGTGCTCACCGGCAGCAGCCACGGCAGCGCCCACCTGTCGGTCAGCGCCCCGAACAGCGGCTGCACCACCGAGGACAGCAGGGAGGCGGCCAGCACGATCCCGGAGGCCGCCGCATAGGTGTAGGCCCGCTCGGAGACGAAGAACGGCACGAGGGCGGCCACCGCGCCCTGGTAGACGTCCACGCAGGCGTGCCCCGACGAGAGCAGCGTGATGGGACGGATCCGCGAGGTCTGGTTCGTCGACACCTGCCCATCGTGGCCGCGGAACAGGCTCGCGCTCTTCCGATAAAGTGCCAATGTATGCCGGAAATCCGCCACACTCCCGAGGCGCCCACCCGCACCCAGGCGCTGGCTCCGGGAGAGAGCATCGCCGCGCACCGTCACGACGACCACCAGATCGTCTACGCGGGCTCCGGCGTGCTGGCCGTCACCACCGACGCGGGCACCTGGTTCGCCCCGGGCACCAGGGCCATCTGGGTCCCGGCAGGATGCGTCCACGCCCACCGCGCCCACGGCCACCTCGACCTGCACCTGCTCGGCCTGCCCGCCGACACCAACCCCCTCGGCATCGACGCTCCCACCGTCCTGGCCGTCAGCCCCCTGCTGCGCGAACTGATCCTCGCCTGCACCCGCGGCCCGCACGACGACACCCCCGAACGGCTGCGCCTGCGCGCGGTCCTGCTCGACCAGCTGCGCGCCTCGCCCCAGCAGGCCGTCCAACTGCCCGCCCCTACCGACCCCCGGCTCGCGGCCGTCTGCGACCTCCTGCGTCGTGACCCCGCGGACCCGCGCCGCCTGGCCGCCCTGGCGGTCACCGCAGGAGCCGGCGAGCGCACCCTCAGTCGTCTCTTCCGCCGAGAACTGGGCATGACCTTCCCCCAGTGGCGCACCCAGCTACGCCTCTATCACGCCCTGCGCATGCTGGCCGACGACCTGCCGGTGACCACGGTCGCCCATCGCTGCGGCTGGTCGTCCACCAGCGCCTTCATCGACGTCTTCCGCCGCGCCTTCGGCTACACCCCTGGCGTCCACAACCGCCCGAGGCAGGATGAGCCGATGGCCGCCAGAAGGGTAGGAGAGCCACTGTAGGGACAGCCACTGCAGGCGGAGGGGACCGCCGGCCAGAAGGGCAGGCATGTGGGAAACGACGGTGAGCGGATGCTGGGCGGCCTGTTGCAGGCCCACCACCTGGCCGCGATGGAGGACCTCCCGGCCCTGGTAGCCGAGCACGCCAAGCTGGTCGGCTTCTCCCAGACCCTGATCTACGTGGCCGACCTGCAGCAGCAGTTGCTCGTGCCGCTGCCGGGCCAGCACGACGCGTTCGGCAAGCCGCTCGAACCCATCCGCGTCGACGTCACCATGGCAGGGCGGGCCTTTCGGCAGGTGGAGATCGTCCAGGCGCGCTCCGTCTCCGATCCGCACGCGGCCGACAGGGCCCACGCGCCCGCGGGCGAGGGCCCGATGCGGTTGTGGGCGCCGTTGCTGGACGGAACCGAACGGGTCGGCGTGCTCGGGGTGACCGTCCCGGAGGGCGGGGAGATCATCCAGTGGCGGGTCAGCCAGCTGGCGGCCCTGATCTCGGTGCTGGTCGTCAGCAAGCGTCCCCACAGCGACTCCTACGCGCAGCTGGTGCGCACCAGCCCCATGGCGCTGTCGGCCGAGGTGCTGTGGAACCTGCTGCCGCCAGGGACCTTCGCCAACAACGACGTGGTGGTCAGCGCCGCTCTCGAGCCTGCCTACGCCGTCGGCGGCGACGCCTACGACTACGCCATCGACGGCGACACGCTGCATCTGTCGATCTTCGACGCCATGGGCCACGACACCGCCGCGGGGCTGACCGCCACCCTCGCGGTGGGCGCCTGCCGTAACAGCCGCCGTCAGGGCGCGGATCTGTTCGCGACCAGCGAGACCATCGACGCGGAGATCGCCGAGCAGTTCACCGGCCGTTTCGCCACCGGCATCCTGGCCTCCCTGGACCTTCAGAGCGGCCTGCTGAGCTGGGTCAACCGGGGACACCACCCCCCGCTGGTGATCCGTGAGGGCCGCCTGGTCGCCACCCTGGCCAGCCTCCCCGACCCCCCGATGGGCTTTCGCATGGAGACCTCCACCGGCGTGCTCCACTATCGGCTGCAGCCCGGCGACCGGTTGCTGTTCTACACCGACGGCATCATCGAGGCCCAGAGCCCGGAGGGGGAGCGGTTCGGCATCGAGCGCTTCATCGACTTCGTCATCCGCCGCGAAGCCGACGGCGTGCCGGCTCCCGAGACCCTGCGACGGCTGATCCAGACCATCCTCGAGCACCAGCACGAACGGCTGCAGGACGACGCCACCGTGCTGACGGTCGAATGGCGCGCCCACCGGCAGTATCAGCTCATCCTGGGATGACGGCCGGCCCGGGTTCCGCAGGATGCGGCGCGCCCCGGGCAACGCGTCAGGAAGGGCTGTCGGCCCGCCTGCGCGCTCCGTTCAGCAGGTGCCTGATCGCCACGGAGTACTCGTCCCTGACCCTGCGCTTGTCCTGCGCGGGGGCTTCGGCCAGCGCCATCCCCGCGGATCCGAGAATGTGGAAGGTGATGCGGGCCATCGGCTCCAGCGGCAGCGGCGGCACCTCCCCGCTGTCGACGAGTGCCTTGATGAGCTGCTCGATGAGGCCGTAGGCGAACTTCTCCTCGCATTCCTTCCAGCGCTTCCAGCCCAGCGCGATGGGCGCCTCCTGCCAGACCACGCGTCCGTAGTCGGGGTCGCAGCAGTGGTCGAGGAACATCTCCATCGCCGTCATCGCCGCCTGCCAGGTGTCGGGCGTCGTCGCGACCGCCTCGACGACCTCGCGGATCATCTCGGTCTCCAGCGCCTCGACCACCGCCTCGAACAGCGCGGTCTTGCTGGCGAAGTGGTGATAGACCGCGCCACGGCTGGCCTGGATGTCGGCCGCGACATCCTCGAGCGCCGTGCCGGCGAAGCCGTGTTCGGCGAAACGACGGGTGGCCGCTTCGAGCAGCGCGGCCTTGGTCGCCTGCGAATACTGCTCACGACGACTCTTGACAGGTGGCATGCGGGAAGTATACGACATACAGTGTGTATGTTTCCGACACAGAGTAGGTGTCCACGATGTCGTGGGATCGGGTGCATCGCCGCCATGAGCTGGTCCATGCCGTGCTGGCCTCCGGGCTGACGACCGTACCGCCCGGCCTGGCCACGGAGGTCGACGCCGAGTTCGGCGACTTCGGCGGCTTCCTCCAGGAGGTGCAGCGGCGCTGGTACCGGGCGTTCGACGCCAGGCTCGACGCGGTGCTGGAGGAATGGCCGCGCGACCTCCACGACGCGCTGGTCAGGCAGTGGCAGGACCTCGCTCTGACGATGCCCGCGGCCAGGCGCATGCTGGACGCGAACGCCGATCACCCCGCGCTCGTCGGGGCCGACGAGCAGCACAGGCGCCGCCTCCACGCCGCGACCGGGCTCGTGCTGAGCCCCGCCTCACTCACGGAGCCGCCCGCGGGCCGCAGGAAGCAGTGCCTGTGGTCGCTGCTCCTCCGCACCACGTAGGGACGAGGCGCCGGCGACGCCGCCTTCGCGACGTGGGCCGCCGCGCCGTCCCGGTGTCAGAGCCGGGTCGCCGCGCCGATCTCCCCTTTCCTGACCACCTCGAGCGTGGCCGTCAGCTCGGCTTCGGGCACGAAGTGGCCGAAGGTGTCGTTGGCGAAGAAGGAGACACCGGCCACGGAGGCGGCGTGCGCGGCCAGGACCTCCCGCTGGTAGAGGTAGGTGCGCCGGTCGTCGAGGTAGGTGCGGTACCAGTACCAGGGGTCGACGAAGTCCAGGCCGAGCAGCGTGCGGGGCCGGCCCAGCGCGGCCTTGCTCAGCAGGTTGGGCACGATCTCGGTCCGCTCGACCAGCACGGCGAACGTGCTGACCAGGATCGCGTCGAGGGTCTGGTAGGCGGTGTCGGTCATGCCCCACGCCGCCCGTTCGACCTCGGCCCGCCAGTAGGTGTCCATCCAGTAGACGAGGCGCTCGCCCATGGCCTCGCGCAGCCGCAGGAAGAACCGCTCGATCCCGGCCGACCGCTCGGGGGTGAGCGGTGGCGCGTTGTCCGGGTGCCAGAACCCGACCAGGCCGAACTGGTTGCCGAGCATGACGCCGTCCAGCCCGAAGTCGGCCGCGAACGCCGCCGTCTGCGCGGCGACGAAGTCTCCGGCAGGCAGCCCCGACGGGATGCCGGAGGGGAAGGCGGCATACGGACGAGGGTCGGCCGAAAGCGGGGCCGTCACGTCGATGACCCCGGGGACCAGATGGCCTCCCGCGTCGGCGGAGCCTGCCGCCGCCTCCGGGTGCCTGACGGTCTTCCATTCGCTGCGGCAGAACTCCGGGCCCGGCTCCAGATACTCCAGCAGCTTCACCCGGAGCCCGTGCCTGCCCGCCTCCGCCCGCACGGCCGCGTAGATCCCCGCCAGCGTGCGGTAGTCCATGGGCTGGTCGGAGAGGGTGAACATCGGCCCCGCCGAGTACGGGTTGGCCGAGCGCTCGCCGCCGTCGCGCACCCTGGCCAGCCAGTCGCGGTTGTGCGCCCTGGCGATGGCGGCGGGCCCGCCGGGCCCGAGGGCGAAGCAGTTGTAGCGGGCCCAGTCGAAGCGGTCGTCCCAGGCGTGGCCGCCCGCGTAGTTGAGCACGTGATCGCCGTTGCCCGCGCAGAACACCACCGTGACGGGCCGGTCGCTCAGCCAGGCGGCGTGGTGGTCGAAGAACGCCGCCATCCCTGGCCCCGGGTCACGCAGGTCGTCGAAGATCTTGGGCGTGATCCACAGACAGGCCTCCATGCCCGTCTCCACCGCGGCCGTCACCGGGCGGCCGGGGGATCGAGCCGCGCGCCGGACTGCGCGGGGCGCGTGCTGCGGCCGGACGGCTCCGCGTTCTGCGGGATGGTCTCGAGCGAGGCGATGCCCAACGTCATGGTCTCCTTCGAAGGTGGGGGAGCGGGAGCTAGTTGGCGGAGGCGAACGCCTCGTCCATGCGGGTGAGCACCGTGGGCACGTTCACGGTCCCGTTGAACAGCTCCTGGATCGAGGTCAGGTGCTCCTGCTGGACCTTCGGGTTGGGCCAGCCCTGATCCGGGTAGAGCGTGGACCTTCCCGACTCGACCGCGTCGAGCACCGGCTGCTGCAGCGCGTCGGCCTTGAAGGAGGGACTGCTCAGCGCCGGGCTGCTGCCCGAGGCCGTGGCGTACAGCGCCTGACCCTCGGGGGAGGCGAGGAAGCGCATGAACTTCCTGGCCAGGTCCGGGTTCTTGGCCTTGGCGTTGACGCCGTAGACGATGCCCACCGACACCGGCACGTAGGTGCCGTCGGCGCTGTCGGTCGCGGGGAACGGGGTCATCGAGAAGGTGGTGCCCTGCGGGGCGAACTCGACCGCCGACTGCACCGCCGACAGCACGTGCACCACGCCCAGCGCCTTGCCCTGGCCGAACATCTGCATCTGCTCGTCGTAGCCGACGCCGTTGGGACTGTCGTTGAAGCAGCCCTCCTCGCGCATCCGCAGGTACTTCTCCAGCGCCTGCTTCCACTGTGAGGCGGCGAAGGTCGTCTTGCCGTCCTTCTGCTGCTGGGTGAAACCGGCGTTGGGGCCGTAGACGAGGGAGGCGGTCAGCGCGTACGGCACGAGCTGGGTCACCCACGCCGACTTCAGGCCGAGCGCGAACGGCACGACGCCCTTGGCCTTGGCGTCCTTGCAGAACCGCAGGACCTCGGGCCACGTGGTCGGCTTGCTCAGCCCGCTCTTCTGCACGGCCTGGTCGTTCCACACCGCGCCGATGGCGCCGATCGTCACAGGGACGGCCACCACCTTGCCCGACAGGTCGCTGGTCACGGACTTGAGGTCGCTGCTCAGCCCGCCCGCCCAGCTCTCGCCCGACAGGTCCATGAGCATGCCGTCCTCGCCCAGGTCGCGCACGGCCATCGTGTTGCCGCCGCCCGGCCACATGCGGAACACGTCGGGCGCGGTCCCCGAGGCGAGCTGAGTGCGCAGCTGCTGCTGGTAGGAGGCGTCGTCCTCGGTGAAGGTGGTCTTCACGGTGACGCCGGGGTTGGCCTTCTCGAACGCCTCGACCGCGGCCTTGGCCGGACCCTGGCCCGCCGCGGCCAGTGTCAGGATCTGGTCGGCGGAGGAGGCGCCGGTGGTGTCGCCGGTCGAGGTGGAGCACGCGGTGGCCGCCAGAGCGAGGCAGGCCAGCGTTGTGATCATCTTCATGTCAGACTCCTGAGGGTGGGGGCTAGCCTTTGAGTCCGCCGGCGAAGCCCTTGATGATGTGCTTCTGCAGCGCGAAGTAGACGACCAGGATCGGGATGACGCTGATCACCAGGCCGGCGAAGATGAGCGGCCACTGGGAGACGTACTGGCTGACGAAGCCGTAGATGGCCACCGGAGCGGTGGTGTTGTCGCTGCCGCCCAGGTAGAGCAGCGGTGTGAAGAACTCGTTCCAGATGCCGACGGTGTTGAGGATCACCACGGTGCCGGTGACGGGCCGCAGCAGCGGGAAGACGACGGTGACGAACGAGCGCACCGGGCCGCACCCGTCGAGCAGGGCCGCCTCCTCGTAGTCGAGCGGCAGCTCGCGCAGGAACATCGTGTAGAGGAAGACCGAGAACGGCATCTGCTGCCCGACGTTGATCAGGATCACCGACCAGATGGAGCCGAGCAGGTCCAGGTCCCGCATGGTCGCGTACAGCGGGAGCAGCGCGAGCTGACCGGGGATGAGCAGCCCGCCGATGACGAAGGAGAAGGTGTAGCGCGACCAGCCGCGGGTCACCCTGGCCAGCGGGTAGGCGGCCAGAGCGGAGAAGGCGATGATGAGGACGACGCTGACGGCCGTGATGGCGAAGCTGTTGGCCAGCGCCGCGCCCAGGCTGGCCTGGTTCCAGGCCTGCGCGTAGTTGTCGAGGGTGGGCGGGAAGTCGAAGGCCAGGGCGCTGGTCTGGCTGTCCTGCGACTTCAGCGACACGTTGACCAGGCCGACCAGCGGGATGAGGAACACCAGGGCCAGCAGGATCAGCGTGGCCTCGCGGGTGAGCGTCCGCCAGGTGTATCGCGCGTGCATCAGGAGCTCTTCCTCTGCGTCAGGCGGAACTGGATCCCGGCCAGCACCGCGATGACCACGGTCATGACGACCGCGAGCGCGATCGAGAACGGGAAGTCGCCCAGCGAGAAGGCGCTCTTGTAGATCGTCGTGGAGATCGTCTCCGTCGCGGTGCCGGGCCCGCCGCCGGTCATGGCCATCACCTGGTCGAACTGTTTGAGCCCGCCGATCAGGCAGAGCATCACGTTGATCACGACCGCGCCGTTGAGGAGGGGCAGCACGACGCGGCGGAACTTGCTCCACGCGCCCGCCCCGTCGATCGTGGCCGCCTCCAGGACCTCCGAGGGGATCGCCTGCAGTCCCGCCAGGTAGATCACCATCGAGTAGCCGGAGAACTGCCAGACGATCTCGGCGACGATCGCGTACAGCGCGGTGTCCGGGTCACCCAGCCAGTCGTGCGCCAGAGAGCCCAGGCCGACGGCGCGCAGCGCGTCGTTGACCGCGCCGTTGGGCGAGAGCAGGAAGCTCCACACGTACCCCGCGACCAGCGGCGTGAGCACCACCGGGGCGAAGAAGATCACGCGGAGCACGTAGCGGCTCTTGACCATGCTGTTGACGCCGAGGGCCAGCAGCAGCCCGACGACGTTCTGCACCACCGTCGCGGCCGCGGCCAGGACCAGCGTGTTGACGAGGGCGTCGCGGGCGGTCCGGTCCGCGAAGACCCTGGCGTAGTTGTCCAGGCCGACCACCGACCAGTCGGGTCGCAGCCCGTTCCAGTCGGTGAAGGAGAACAGCGCGCCGTTGACGCTGGGGACGACGACGATGAAGAGGTAGACCGCGATCGCCGGGACCACGAACCACCACGGGGCGCGCACGCCCACCTTGCGGCGGCTCCGGCCGGCCAGGGAGGGCTCCCGTATCCCGGACGGTGTCGTCGTCGCATGCGGCAAGGCCACGTGTGGCTCCTCTCGCAGATGTCCATGGCGGGGGTACGGCCATCGAGAGGCCAACTCCATGACATGCTGTGAATCGATTCACAGCGTTTCGGGCAGATTACGCGTCGCCCGATCGGGTGTCAATGGTGCGGCGTGAATCGATTCACGACTGCGCTAGGCTTGCAGTCGACCATGGACGACAAGGAGTCCGATGACCTCTGAACCGGTGCCACGGCGGTCGAAGGGGGACGGTTCCGCCCCCACGGTGGGCGACGTCGCGGCGCGTGCCGGAGTCTCGCGAGCGACCGTCTCCTACGCCTTCACCCAGCCCAACCGGGTCTCGCCCGAGCTGCGTCGGCGCGTCCTCGCGGCCGCCGACGAGCTCGGTTACGTCGGCAACGACGCGGCGCGGCGGCTGCGCGTCGGCCACAGCCTCGCGCTCGGGCTGCTCGTCTCCAGCACGAGCAACCCCGTCTACGCGGAGATTGCGGCGGGCGCGGAGGAGGAGGCCGCCGCGCACGGCCGCTTCATCCTGGTCGCCAACAGCGACGAAAGCCCCGAGCGCGAGCGCGCCTACATCAACTTCTTCGAGTCCCAGCAGGTGAGCGGCGTCGTGGCCGCTCCGGTGGGCGACGTTCCGACGGAACTGCTCGGGCTGAGCAGGCGGGGGACACCGTTCGTCCTGGTCGGCATCGCCCCGGGCCCACACAGCTATCCGGCCATCTCGGGCGACAACGAGCGGGGCGGCTACCTCGCCGCCTCCCACCTGCTCGCCCAGGGCCGGCGGCGCCTGCTGTTCGTGGGCGGCACGCACCCGCACATCGACCTGCGTCTGGCGGGGGCCAGGCGGGCGGTCGCCGAGTCCATGGCGCCGGCCTCGCTCGAGGTCGTCCGCGTGCAGGTCCAGACCGCGAAGGTCGGCGAGACGGTCGCGCGGACGCTGCTCGATCGCCCGAGGTCCGGCCTGCCCGACGGGATCCTGGCGGGCAACGACCTGCTCGCGCTCGGGCTCCTGCACGGGCTCATCGTGGCGGGGGTCCGGGTACCGGAGGATCTCTCGCTCGTCGGCTACGACGACATAGAGTTCGCTGACTTCGCGATCGTGCCGCTCACCTCCATCCGGCATCCCTCCGCGGCGCTCGGCGCCAGCGCGGTCCGGATCCTGCTCGGCATCGAGGACGAGGAGGACACGCGGGGTCGTTTCGATCCGCAGCTCGTGGTTCGCGCGACCTCACTTCCCGTGGGGGACGACGGCCACGCGTAGCGACGCCCTCGGCCCGGCGCGCCTGTGACCGCCGAGCCGCCCTCGGCCTGCCACGCGCAGCGCGGGCCGGCAGCCGTACCCTCGCGTTGGCCGTGACGGCCGCGCTGGCGCTGACATCAGCGGGCCAGGCGGCCGCGGCGCCGCCACTCCCGGCGACCTGGTCGACCACAGATTGTGATCTTGAAAGGCCGGTGTGGCAGGAGAGACAGCGGGAGAGGGCCCCTGACGCCGAGAAGATGGCCAGGAGAGCCGCTACCTGGGTGGTGCGCCCCTGCCGTGGATCTGACTCCGTGGAAGATTTCCGGACGTCTGATCGCAGGAAAAGGCTTCCGTCGAGGACTTCGGGACTATCCGGCGTACAGCTTGGCGATGCGCGTGCCGAGATCGGCGCCGTAGTTCTGGTGGTAGACCTGGGCGGAGCAGTAGACAGGGCCGCCCTGCCGGGCCAGGCCGGCCGTCCAGGTGGCGGCGTTCTCCACGCCGGGGTCGCTCATCTGCAGGCCGGTGACGGCGATGTCATCCACGCGCACGTCGACGAAGTTGTCGCCCACGCCCTTGCGCTCGTACAGCCGCCATTGCAGTGTCGCGCTCGTCGCCCCGGTCAGCTTGGCCGTCAGGTCGATCGTGGTCTGCTGCCAGGCGTACTCATCGGCGGCGACGTCCCGCTCCCACACCACCTTGCCGTTGAGGAGAAGCTGCTTCATGTGGTAGCCGGCCGGGCTCCCGGACCCGCGGTTGTCCCGATGCCAGAAGCTCACCGCGCGCTTGGTCGCGCCGGGCGTGAGCTGGACCGTCCGCGTGGCGCTGCACCACATCCCGGGGCTGGTGGGAGTGTCGGCTTGTACGACGAAGCTGAGTCGTCCGTTGCCGGTCCGGGCGAGGTTGTCGGTCGCCGGGCGCGTCCACCCGGGGTCACGGGACAGGTAGGGGAGCTTGTACTGCAGGATCCCGGCGAGTTCTCCCGCGGCGACGTGCTCGAGCGCCTTCTTGGTGATCGCCTCGACGTAGGCCACGGTCGGTTTCAGGGCCGTACGGCTCAGCGGGTGGACGTAGGGCATCAGGTAGATGTCGGTGTCGGGGAGGCGCTGGACGACCTGCTTGACCTGGTAGGACAGGCTCCACGTCCACGACGTGTCCCGGACCGGCTCGTCGCGGAAGGGGAAGATCACCCCATCCAACAGCGGGGCCTGCTCGGCGGCGAACGTATCGGTGAACTGGCTGTAGTAGACGGTCGGGATGAACTTGAACGAGGGATTGATCGCCTTGGCGGCGTCACGCATCTGCTTGACGTACGCCGGGGTGAACGTCTTGAGGTCGAAGCCGTAGTCGTCCACGGTCCAGCCGATCAGGTTCGGATGGATCTTCGAGAGAGTGGCGAGCTCGCTGGACCATTTCACGTAGTCGTGCCCGTGCGGCCGGGAGACGGCCGACTGGCTCGGCGCGTAGACCATGACCCACACGTTGATACCGGCGTCCGCGGCGGCCAGAAGGAACTCGTTACGCAGGTCGTCCCAGTGATCGTAGCCACCGGCCAGAGGATAGACGTAGGTGTTCACGTTGAGTGCCTTCAACGCGGCGATCATCGCCTTGGAGTCCATGTGCTTGATGCCATCGGCCCGTGGCTCCACCTCCCGGATGAGGTTCCCCGCCGTCCCCACCACGCCAGGGCCCGCGGCGTGGGACACCCCGGGGAGCAGCGACAGCAGCAGGGCGACGACCACTACGAGCACGGGACGGGGCACGAGGTTCCTTCAGCATGATCCGCGGACGAGGGTTCGTCAGCATAGGGAACACCGGTATGTCGCCGGTATGGCGTGACGCGCCGCCCCGGACGCGATGTCCGCCGCACGTGATGACGCGGTGTGGCTCGCGTCGATGCCGTCGCGCATGTCCCGGCGCCACGATCTGCTCACCCGCCTCCATGAAATCGCGATCGAGTACGGCAGGTAGGCCGCTTCCCGCGGCCTCAAGGTGATCATCGCGGGAACCGGCGGGGCCGCGCACCTGCCGGCATGCCGGCCTCCGTGACGACGATGCCCGTCATCGGGGTGGCGGTGCCGCTGAAGTACCTCGACGGGCTCGACTCCCTGCTGTCGATCGTCCAGATGCCCGCGGGGATCCCCGTGGCCACCGTCGCGGTCGGCGGGGCGCAATGCTGATCTGCCGGCCGTCCGCATCCTGGCCGCCTCCGACGAGGGGCTGCGCGGCAGGCTGGAGGCCTTCCAGGAGTGGCTGCGCGACCAGGCCCACGGGCCGAGCCGGCCGCGCTGACTCAGCCGTCGTAGCCGAGCAGGTCGCCCGGCTGGCACTCCAGCTCGCGGCAGATCGCGCTCAGCGTGCTGAAGCGGATGGCCTTGGCCTTGCCGTTCTTCAGGATCGACAGGTTCACGATCGTCACCCCGACCCTGTCGGCCAGCTCGGTGAGCGTCATGCCCCTGTCGGCCAGGAGTTTGTCCAGGCGCACGCTGATGCGGTGCTCCTGCTCGGGCGGCATCAGACCAGCCCTTCGGTGTCCGCGCGCAGCCTGGCGCCGTGCCTGAACACCTCGGCCAGCGCCAGGACGCCCAGGCCCACCAGCCCCGCCCACCTGAAGTCGTCCCTGCCGGTGATCGAGGTGCCTTCCAGCGGCGTGCCGGACACCAGCCCGCCCATGGCGAGCTGCTCCACCCACGGCACCAGGACGGCGAGCCCGATCAGCAGCCCGCCGATCACCGCGAACCTGCGCGCGTTCGGCGGGATGAAGGGGTCACCGGCACGCAGCGTCCTGACCACACGCAGGAACACCAGGGCCACCGCCCCCAGCAGCAGGGTGGTCAGCAGGTCGGGTACCAGGAGCAGGAAGCGCTGGTAGAGGGTGGGCTGGGCGACCATGATGGTCCTGTCGAAGTTGGACGTCACCAGGCTCACCGTGCCGGGCGGGCCCGAGGGCTCGGTCAGCGGGGCATCGGCCTGGGTGGCGGTGGAGTAGGGGTTGAACCAGACGGCGCGCATGTCGACGCCGTCGCTCCTGAGGATCTGGAAGGCGCCGAGCGCCAGCACGAGGAGGGCGAACGCCACCGCGCACCAGAGGAGCGCTTCGAGCCAGCGGGCGGATGTCTGTGCTCTGGCCATGACACAGCTCCCTACTTATCGAATGTCGATATTTACGCTAAACGATAAGTAGGGGCCGTGCGATGGGGCCGAACAGGCCGAAGCCGCCGACTCCGATCTCGCCTTCTGGCCCGTACAGGTGCCACTGGCCGTCGGCGTCGCCTGCTAGTGGCTCGTCACCGAACCTTCCTGGGCTATTGATCTTTTGGCGGACAGTCTTGGCGGACACTAGCGTCTGCTAGTCATGAACAAGGTGACACTGGTGACAGCCGCAGCGGTGGTCATGATCGGTGGGGGCGCCTGCTCGGCCCCCATCGCGGAAGTCTCAACCAGCCCTCCTCCGGCGGCCCCCAAGTCGAGCACGAAGTTCACCACCGTCCCCGACGCGTGTGAGCTCCTCGAACGGGAGACCCTCGCCAAGTACGCCCCCGAAGCGGCCTGCAGGCCCGGGGCCGAGGACGACCTGCAGACCGTCAACGACAAGCAGGAGCCCATCATCCGGCGGGGGCCGCGCTGGGAGCCCGCCCACACCGCCCGCCAGGGCAAGTTCCATGCCACCGTCGAGGTCAACCTGACACTCGGCTTGGACACCTACGCTGAGGACCAGGAATCCGCGCAGCGGTCGATATCCGGCTCCGCCGTCGGCAACGAACGCCCGGTCGCGGGAATCGGCGACGAAGCCAGCCTCTACTACGGAGTCGGCGACAAGCAGGGCCACAACGGCAACCTCGCCAGGGGAATCCTCGTGTCCCGCTGGGGCAACGTCTCCCTACGGGTCTTCTACTGGCACTACCAGGCCGCCGCCTCCGACGACGGCCTCAGCGAGCAGCAGGTACTGAAAGCCCTCAAGGCCATCACCAGGGACGTCTACGACGACCTGAGCTGACCAAGGGCTCGGTCAAGGTCAACTTCCAGATCCGGTAACGGACCAGTCATCCCGCCGAGGTCCTGGTTTACCGCTCGAGATCAATTACCCGATCTGGTTCAGAGACGGGCCACTGGCGGCGCCGGTTCGAGGTGCCGTCGCCCGCCGCGGTGGTCGCCGGCGTGCGACGTATCCCGGCAGTGCGGGCGGCGTTTCTCCAGTCGGCGGCGACGGCCTGGTGGTCGCGGGCGCTGGCCTTGATGGCGTTGGCCAGCATGATCATCGGGAGCGCCAGCAAAGAGCACTAGAAGCAGCGGCGGTACAACAAGCAGCCGAGGCCGCAGCCTGGCAGGCCATGCAGTAGCCGTTATTCGGGTTCTCGGGACGGCTGGTGATCTCTGTCGCTACGGTTCGTACCGGTTTCGGGACTTTAGCAGGTCACCGCTTCGGGAGCGCCGGCCGGGATCTTCGGCATGGCGTTGACCATCTTGGTTTCCAGTACGGCGCTGGCATTGCTTTGCACCCCAGCGCCGGGTGGCTCGGACAGGTGTCGCCAGCCGAGAAAGCGGTAGGAGCCGGGTTCGAAGATCAATTCGGCGCGCTCCCATCCGTCTGGCCCCTGATATCTGATCGAGGCGCCGATGCCCCGTCGCCCGGCCAGGTCGGCGAGGTCGGTGCGCATGGTGGCGGTGGGCATCTGGGACAGCGCGTCGAGCACCGCCGCACGCAGGCCGGGACCGGGGAAGGGGTTTTGGGCCAGGGTGACGAGACGGCTTGTCACCGTGCGCTCGATGAGCCGCTCGATCTGGTCCTTGCTGGGTGGTGCCGTGCCGGGCTCGGGCTGTTCGTTCCTGACCGAGGCCTCGGCGTCCGCGCGAATCCGGGCGAGCAACTGGTCCGGGTCAGCGGGGAGGTCGCCGCCACCGGCCGGCGAGAGCACGTGCACGGTGCACGGCCCGGCGCGCTGGAACTCGACTGTGCCCGGGGTCTCCATACTGGTCGGGACCGGGCCGGTGTGGGTGCGCAGCTTGCCGTAGGTGAGGCGGGTCAGCGCGCCGCCGGGGTCGGCGGCGGGAATCCAGTACTCGCGGCGGACTTCCTGAGTAACCTCCGAACGGCCGCGCCCGTGACCCCATACGGTCATCCTGATCTGGTCCGTGCGGTTGACGTAGAGGATCTGGCCCGGCTGTGGCGCTTGTTGCCGGGCGGCGGCCGTGGCCGCTTCCTGGAGCAGTTCCGCCGCGTTGGCCGGGGTTGCACCACCGTCGGCACCGGTCAGGAAGGCGACTGCGGCGACGGCTGCCGCCAGGCCGACCGCGGCCGTCCTGAGCAGGAGGCGGTGCTTGCCAGAGCCGGTATGAGGCGTTCGTTCCGCCACCGCCTCGGCTGCGAGCAAGTCCTTCGCCTTGACGATGGCCGTGGCGGAGGGACCGGGCAGCGCGTCGTGGGACGTCTTGATCTCCTGCAGGTCATCGGTCATGACGACTCCTCGATGGTGATGAACGGGCGGAGTTTCCTGCGGGCCCGGTTGAGCCGCGAGCCGACGGTGCCGCGCGGCACGCCGAGTGCCTCGGCGATCTCCTCGTAGGTGAGCTGGGCGCAGGCCACCAGCAGCAGCACGGTCCGGTCACCGGGCGAGAGCGCGGCCAGACCGGCGGCCAGTCGTGGCTGCATGACGGCGGCGGACACCCGCTGGACCACACGCTCGTCGTGGCTCACGACATCGGTGACCTCGGCACTCCTGGTCAGGGCGCGATACCTGCGGGCCTCGGCGCGCCGGTGGCCGTCGACCAGATTGGAGGCGATGCCGTACAGCCAGGGACGGGCATCGGGGCGGGACAGGTCGTAGCGCGTACGGCCGCGAAAGGCTCGCAGGAACGTCTCCGCGGCGATGTCGTCCGCCGCCGATTCCCCGAGACGGAGGTGCACGTAGCGGTGAATGGCCTCGTGATGCCGGTCGAACAGCGCGCCGAACCGTTCGGGGCGGCGCAGTGACACCTCGATGAGCTGTGCGTCGGTCTCAGCGGTTGGCGGAGCCGACTGCGGAGGGGGAACTGGCATGCCTGCCCTTCAGAGAAGAACCATGGACACGCCTCCTTCGCCGTTCCCCTGATTCGTGTTCACGCCCAGCAGATCATCCCTACACCTGATTTTCCGCACTCGGCTTCCTCTGGCACGCCGGACAGGATCTCCACGTTCATGCCGCGCGTGCGTGGTCCTGTACTCGGGCAGCGACGCGGGCGTGGCCGAGCCGGATCGCATGGGCCGAACCACGCGCCAGGGTGTCGGTGATGGTTGGGGCATTGAAAGTATCTGCGGGCAATCGCGCTCGAAGAGGCTCGACATGAAAGCGCACATCGATGACCTGCGCGGAGACGGCTTGGCGCACGATCCGGTTCCAATGTTCCTCAGACCCCTGACATCGCCGGCGAGCTATCGGACGTCGCTGCGCATCGCAAGGCGAAGCGTCCTGGGCGAGCTGGCGGATCGCATGTTCTGTCTTGGTCAGAGCGGCGAGATGCCCGCGAGCGGGTGACCGTTGCTATCGTCGCTGCCCTGCTGGGCGGGACGACAGTGCTCGCCCGCCGTGCCGGCAAGTCCACGCCCGCCGCCGCCTGCTCATCGGGCTGGGCGCCGCAGGCCTGGCCGCCGTCCTGCAGACCGCCTACTACGCCTTCACCCGGGAAGACCCCGCTACCCTCACCGGCCACAACGGCTCGTCGGCCCGGTGGCGTTCAGCCCGGACGGCAAGCTCCTGGCCACCGGCAGCAGGGACGACACCGTGCGGTTGTGGCAACTGTGAAGCGATTCCGGCTGCGTCTGTCCGCAACCTGAACCGGCCTGAGGGGGCAGAGCGAGGACAGCTCGCGCGCATGCGCGGAGGTATGTCCCACAAGTCCGCCGAAGGGAAGCGGGGATGACCGCCCGCGGGGTCGCGCGCGTAGGCGGCTTGCACGACTTCCGCTGAGGTGTCCTCGTCATCAGAGTGCCTCCTTTCGCCTCACGCGGTCAGGGTGACTCGGAGAAACTCGAGGATCTCCGTCCGCGCGGCCCCGGCCTGGGGCGCCACGCCCGGCGTGCTGAGAAACGCGTGCGCCGCCCCGGGGTACTCGGAGAGCTGCGCGAATGTCCCGGCCGCTCGCAGTCGTTCGGCGTAGCGGCGGCCGTGGTCGGCCACTGGGTCGTGGGTCGGCACCACCACCAGCGCGGGGACCAGCCCGTTCAGGTCGTCGGCGTAGAGCGGCGAGAGCGCGCGGGCGTCGGTCTCCGGGGAAACGGCGAGCCGCTGGAGCAGCCGCAGCTGCGGTACTGCGAGGGTCGGGGTGCGGGCGTGCTGGGTGACCGAGGCGTGGTCGAGCATCGTCTCGGTCACATCGACGAGGGGGTTGACGAGCACCTGGGCCCGCAGGCGCAGGCCGGCCTCCTTGGCCCGGATCGCTGCCAGAGCGCTGATCAACCCGCCGCAGCTCTCGCCGAACACGGCGGTCCGCGCCGGGTCGATACCCCACCGTGCGGCATGCCGCACGACGTGCCGGAGCACGTCCCAGCCGTCGTCGACGGCCGCCGACAGGGGATTGTCCGGGGCGAGGAGGCGGTGCTCGACCGAGACGACGAGGGCGGGGAGCTGGGCGGCCAGGTGGCTGTTGATCCAGTCGCTCTGCGCCGCTGTGCCCACGAAGCCGCCTCCGTGCACGTGGAGTACGAGTGGTAGGCCGGTGCCTGTGTCGTCGGGCCCGGGCGCCGGCCGGTACACCCGGACCGGCAGCTCGTGGCCTGGCAGCGCCACCTGCTGCCAGCCGATGGCGGCGCCGGGATCCGGATTCCCAAGGATCGCCCGCGCCGCGCTGGACGCCCGCCAGCGGTTCTCCGCCTCGCGGTAGGCGACCAGCTCCTCCTCCGTCATCGTCGACCAGTCCGGCTGCGGCGGCCGCTCCGCGACCGTGACCTCGCTCAGGGGCTCCCCCTCGGACGGGAGACGGTTGATAGTGCCGGGCATACTCTTTCCTTCCTAAACCTACGCCGTAGATTTCTCCGACACCGTAGATTCTACGGTGTAGATTTGGCAACCGAGGAGGAGCAGACGTGACCGGACGCACACGGGGCACCTCGGCGGGGCTCGACCGCGCACGCATCGCGGCCGCCGCCGTCGCACTGGTCGACCGCGACGGCCTGGATCGCTTCGGGGTACGGCGGCTCGCCGACGACCTCGGAGTCGACCCGATGTCGATCTACCACCACATCAAGGGCAAGGCCGCGCTGCTGGACGCGATCTCCGAGGCCGTGATCGCCGAGATGGAGTCCGGCGCGGAGGAGGCGCCCGACGACTGGGAACAGGTGGCCCGCCGCACGGCGCACGACTACCGGCGGATGGCCTACCGGCACCCTCGGGTGTTCCCGCTGCTGGCCACCCGCCCTCAGACCTCGCCGGTGGCCCTGGCAGCCCTGGAACGTCTGGTCTCGGCGATGCGCCAGGCCGGCCTGCCCGACCAGGTAGCCGCCGACGCGCCGATGGCGCTGTTCAGCTTTCTCAACGGCTATCTGCTGGCGGTCCTCAGCGGCAGCCCTGGCAGGCCCGCGATCGACGCCACCGCCTACCCGACAATGGTCGCCCTCGCACCTCTCCAAGCCGGCTTCGGGTCCATAGCGGAGTTCGACCGATTGCTCGATGCCGTGCTGAGCGGGATCCGGGACCAGGCCGTACGGCAGGCAACCCACTGAGGCGCGTCCTGCCGCGAGACCTCCCTGCGCACACGACGACGCGCTCATTGATCGCGCGAACCACCAGGTCGGCCCTCTGGGATTCGCGTGTCCGGGACGGGTCGTGCGAGCCGGGCCGCGAGTTCGCGGACCTGTTCGGTCCTTCCTCGCCGTGACCCGTGCCGCCCTCGGCGCCAGACCCGCCCCACCGGCCGGAACCGGCCCGCTTATCGAGATCTCCGCGAACGAGATCCGCCGCCTCTTCGCCCTGCTGACCCGGCCACCTACCCGTCGGCCCCACATCCTGCACTGGTCACGCTGGCGACGACGCCATCAAACCCGCGCCCGACGAAGCCACTACCAGCGACAACAGCTCAAAGATCGATAAGTAGGGTGAGCTGCGGCAGGGGTAGGCGTTGCCGTAGCAGGCCCGCCTCGCCCGCGAGCACGGTGTCAGCCGGGAGCGGGTCCGCAAGGTGATCGCCCTGCTGGGGGAGGCGGGTCGGGTGGAGACGGTGCGCGGGCGGGGCGCCTACGTCCGCCCCGCCGTTTGAGGCGACTCCGGCGGTCAGGACGGCTGGGTGAGAAGCAGTTCGGCGATGTGGCGTGGCAGGCCGGGGGACAGGAACGAGTGGCCCATGCCGGGGACGACCTCCAGCCGGGCATGAGGGATCGCGGCGGCGAGCGCCTCGCCGTGCGGCAGCGGCAGCAGAGGGTCCTCGCTGCCGTGCACGACCAGCGTCGGCGCCTTGATCGACGCCAGCGGGGCGCGCCGGTCCTCGGTCATCAGCCGCCCGGCCGCGTCGTGGTTGAGCGCCGCGGCCGGATCCGCGGCGACGTCGTACGACTCCTCGACGAACCGCCGCGCGGCCTCCTCGTCGAACGGCAGCGCCTCGCCGTTCAGCACCCGCCAGGTCTCCAGGTTGGCGGCGACGTGCTCCTCGCGCGTGGTGCGCGGCGCGGCGGCCGAGCGGGCCAGGTGGGCCAGGAACCGGGACGACGGCGGCGGCAGGTCGCCGGGGTCGGGCTCCTGGCCGGCCATGGCCCGCGCCCAGGCGGGACCCGCGTCGGCGCCCATCGGGCTCGTCATGATCGCGGTCAGCGCCGTCACGCGTTCCGGCCGGTGTACGGCCAGCCACTGGCCGATCGTGCCGCCCAACGAGGCGCCGGCGACGTGGGCCGCGGCGACGCCGTACCCGTCGAGCACCGCCACGGCGTCACCGGCCAGGTCCGCCACCGAGTACGGGTGCGCTGCGAAGTCCACCCGCCCCGACCGCCCGGTGTCGCGGTGGTCGTACCTGATGACCTGCCGCCCGGCCGTGACGAGCGTGTCCACCAGTTCGTCCGGCCAGCCGAGGCCCGGCGTGGCGGTGCCCATGACGAGCAGCACGACCGGATCCCGGGCGTCGCCGAATCGTTCGGTCCACAGTCGCAATTCTCCAGAAGCAATGAATTTCTTCTCAGTTGCCGCCATGGCCGCCAATGTAGCGATTACTCCGCAATTAGTAAAAGATGCGGAATTTCGTTATTTTGGTATAATGCAGTGGGCCTGCAGTGCTATAGCGCTCACGACTACCGCTGGCCCAACCGCGATGTGCGGCTGGAGTATTAGCCACTTACTGCCAGCGAATTAACGACTCACGACACTAGGGCCGCACGTGCAGCCCGAATCCCGAGCGGCCCGCGGGCTCCAGCCCTTCCTTCAGGTGTAGCGACGGGATCTCGTAGTCGCCGAAGTTCTGCCGCCGGAACGCGATCGGCTCGGTCGACTCCAAGGTCAGCAGCCGCTGCTCCCACGCCTTGGCGATGTCCGGGAAATCCTCGTCGGTGGTCCGGTCCGTGCCGTACAGCACGAACGGCGGCAGTACCTCGATCCCCGGGTAGTACAGGATCCCGTGCTGGATCGGGAACAGCAGATCGTCGATGGGGCCGTTGATCCCGCGCTCGCCGTAATGCGACTCCGGGCCGCCGGCGGTCACCGACAGCAGCGCCCGCCTGCCCGCGAGGGTCCCCTCGCCGAAACGCTCCCCGTACTTGACGTCGTTGTGCTCGCCGACGCCGTACGCGAAGTGGTAGGTGAAGACCCGGTCCACCCAGCCTTTGAGGATCGCGGGCATCGTGTACCACCACAGCGGGAACTGGAAGATGATCGTGTCGGCCCACAGGAGCTTCTCCTGCTCGGCGAGGACGTCCGGGGTGAGCGTCCCGGCGTCGAAGGCCCGGCCCGAGTCCAGTGCGACCTTCAGCGGGCTTGAGGCGTTGGGGCCGTAGTCCGCGGCGTCCACGACCGCCTTCCAGTTCATCGCGTACAGATCGCTCACCCGTACCTCGTGCCCGGCGGTCTCCAATGTGGACACCGCGAGGTCCTTCAGCGAGCTGTTGAGCGACTTCGGCTCCGGGTGGGCATAGACGATCAGCGTCTTCATGGGCACTCCTTCGGATCGGGTGGCTTCGATTCTGGGAGCCGCGGCGCCCAGCGTTCAGGGGCGCCTCTTCCATCGGACGGGACTTCCTGGTAACGGCAGGACCACCTTCACGGGCACCAACGAGGCCATACTGAGGGCATGGACGATCTCGCGGGCTTCCTGCGGACCCGGCGTTCGCGGGTCGACCCGGCGGCCGCTGGCATCCCCACCGACAGCCGACGCCGGGTCGAAGGGCTGCGCCGCGAAGAGGTCGCGCACCTGTCCGGAGTCAGCGTCGACTACTACGTACGCCTGGAGCAGGGCCGCGCGACCCAGCCCTCCGAGCAGGTGCTCGACGCGCTCGCCCGCGTCCTCGGCCTCGACGAGACCGAACGCGGGCACCTCTACCGGCTCGCCCGGCAGCGCCGCCGCCGCGCGAAGGCACCGGGCGGGCGGGTGCGGCCGGAGCTGCTGCGCGTCCTCGACCTGGTCGCCGACGCACCCGCGCTGATCATGGACCACCGCCTGGACGTGCTCGCAGGGAACCGCCTCGCCAGGCTCCTCTTCGGCCGGCCGCTGCCGGGCCTGAACACCGCCCGGCACATCTTCCTTGAGGAGGCCGAGCGCGGCCTTTACGCAGACTGGGAGACGTGCACTCTCGACGTGGTCGGGCACCTGCGCTTGGCCGCCGGCAAATACCCCGAGGACCCCCGCCTGGCCTCGATCATCGGCGAGCTGGCGATGGGCAGCGAGCGCTTCCGCCGCCTCTGGGCCCGAGCGGACGTGCGCGCCCGCACTCATGGACGCAAGGCCTACCGGCACCCGCTGGTCGGACTGCTGGAACTGCATCAGGAGAACTTCGCGACGCCGGATGAATCGGGCATGGAGCTGCTGGTGCTGTCCGCGGCCCCCGGCAGCCCCACCGCGGACGCCCTGCGGCTCCTGGCCGGCCTGGACGTCGATGGTGCCGTACGTCCCACAGCGCAACCCCTGCTGGGTGGGTAACAGCCCCGCCGATGCGATGGCGTGTGCCTGGTGACACGAGCCTTGACGACCCCCCTACTTCACCCAGGGCGGCGGCGCATCTACGAGCCGGTCGGTGTGACGGCGCGAACCCACGGGCCTCCTGCATGCTGCGTGGCCGACCTGCCCACCTGACCCGCGTACCGACAGCGGAGTGCGACTACCAGGATTGCCGCTGATAGGTCTTGGCGCCTTCCTCCAACATGGCCACGTGCTCGCGCACGGTCAGGCCCATTCCATGGGTCTCGACCGAGACGTGGGTCGCGCCCAGCACGCCAGCCGTCGGGGTAGGAAAGCCGGCGAGAAGGCCTTCGCCGGTCGCCCCCCCCGCCAGGTCCTCACCTGGCAGGGGCGGATCCGGTGAGGGCATGGCCGGTGGTGGCGTCGACGTGGGAGGGTACGGCCTCGTGGCGATCGCCCACGCTCAGGGTGCCGGTCGGCTCGAACATCAGGATCGAGGCCCCCGCGGGCGAGGACGGCTTGTGCTCGACCCCGCGCGGGACGACGAAGACGGCGCCCTTGGGCAGGGTGACGGTCCGTTCCGTTCTCGAGTCGTCGCGCAGCGCGATGGCCAGCTCGCCGTCCAGCACCAGGAAGAACTCGTCGGTGTCGTCGTGGGCGTGCCAGAGGTGCTCGCCCTCGACCTTGGCGATCCTGACGTCGTAGTCGTTCACCCGTGCGACGATCCGCGGGCTCCAGAGTGCGGTGAAGGAGGCCAGCGCGGCCTGCAGGTCGATCGGTTGGTTGCTCATGCCGCCACTCTGGCGGTTGGCCTGGCGGGGCAGTGAGTGCTAGGAATCGCACATGCCGCAAGAATCCTCGCATCGGGTCGTGATGATCGTCGACGACGGCTCGAACCCCTTCGAGCTGGGGGTGGCCACCGAGCTGTTCGGCCTGCGCCGTCCCGAGCTGGGCAGGCCGTGGTACGACTTCACGCTCTGCGCCCCCGGCGAGGTCGTCATGCACGCGGGACTGTTCAGGATGTCGGGCATCGCGGGGCTGGAGGCGGTGGAGCGCGCGGACACCGTCATCGCGCCCAACAGGCCCGATCCTGAGACGCCGCCTGCCCCTGCGGTGCTGGAGGCCATCAGGCGCGCCGCCGGCCGCGGCGCCCGCCTGGTCAGCTTCTGCACCGGCGCGTTCACCCTGGCCGCGGCGGGCGTGCTCGACGGCCGCAGGGCGACCACCCACTGGCGCTGGGCGGAGCTGTTCCGCGTCAGCTTCCCGTCCGTACGGCTCCAGCCCGACGTGCTGTTCGTGGACGACGGCGACGTGCTGACCGCGGCGGGCAGCGCCGCGGCTCTCGACCTCGGCCTGCATCTCATCCGCCGCGACCACGGCGCCGAGGTCGCGAACGCGGTGAGCCGCCGCCTGGTGTTCGCCGTACACCGCGACGGCGGCCAGCGCCAGTTCGTCGAACGGCCCGTGCCCGAGATCAGGAACACCTCGCTGGCACCGGTGCTGGCCTGGGCCCAGGAGCGTCTGGACCGCCCGTTGACCGTCGCCGACCTGGCCGCCCGCGCCGCCGTCAGCCCCGCGACCCTGCACCGGCGCTTCCACACGGAGGTCGGCACCACCCCGCTCGCCTGGCTCACCAGCGAGCGCGTCGCGCTGGCCTGCAGGCTCATCGAACGCGGCGAGCCCAGTCTCGACGTGGTCGCCAGAGCCACCGGCCTCGGCACCACCGCCAACCTGCGGACGCAGCTGCGCCGCCAGACCGGCCTCACCCCCTCGGCCTACCGTGAGCGGTTCGCGCGATCCTGCATGCTCTGACGGCCGGCCCTCTCCAGGCCGGCTGCCACCCCGGTGGCCTCGACCCGAGCAGTGGGGGAGCCCGGCCGCTCCACCGGAGCGCCGCCGGGCCGTTCGAGACCGCGCCGCGTGCGGCCGGCCCGCATCCGGGTCAGCCGGTGCGGCGGGCGCGGGTCAGAGCCAGCCCGCCGAGGGCCATGGCGATCAGCGCTGTCGCCAGGGCCAGGTAGCCCCCGACTATTCCGTAGCCGGTGCCGGGACCACCCTCGGCTGCGGCGACGACCAGCCCGCCGACGACCGCACCGGCCAGCCCCGCCGCCAGCGCCATCATGGCCCCGCCTCGCCCGGTGCCGGTGCCGAGACGACTGGCGGGGCGGGCCAGAGCCAGCCCGCCGATGACCGCGCCGGCCAGCCCCAGCAGCACGGCCACCAGAGACCAGAGCCGCCCGGCGGTCAAGGTGTAGGCACTGGCGGGGTCCGGCTGGACCAAGACGTGCGCGGCCGCCGGTGCGGCAAGCCCGAAACCACCGATCAGGGCGGCTCCGGCCACGACGAGCAAGAATCGAACTGGCATGAGGTGCTTCCTCTCCTACGACTGGGCGTCGTCTGATCATGTCCGCCGCACCGCCCGCCGGTCGTCCAGCAGACGCAGGCGATGTGCGCTGACGCCGATGCCGCAGCCGGCTACCGCGGACGCCGCAGGAGCCGCGAAAGTACCGCGTGCGCGGTAGCCGGCCGATCATCCGCGCGCAGGAGTCACCCAGGCGGACGTCCGGCTACAGTGCGCGCATGCGCATAGGACGGCCCGATGTCAGGGCCTGGGTCACAGACTGGACGATCGCCATCTGCGTGGCGGCGGCGCTGCTGGTCACCGGGCTGTCCGGGCAGCACTCCACCACGAACCTCGACCTGTTCGGCTACGCGCTGCTGACGGCGGGCGGCCTGGCGCTGGTCGCGCGCCGCCGGGCCCCTGTTCCCGTCCTGGTCGTCACCGGACTGTGCGCGGTGGGCCATCACGCGGCCGGTTTCGACGTGCCTGCCGTCGCCTACCTGTTCGCGGTGTACGCCGCCGTGCGGGCGGGACACCGCGCGATCACGGTGGCGGCGAGCGTGACCGTGCTGGCCCTCCTCCCACTCGCGGCCCTGGCCTCGGGCCTGCACGACACGGGTGAGGCGTTCGCGCAGGCCCGAGGCGCGCTCGAGCTTGCCTGGCTGGTCGCGGCCGGCGCCGCGGGTGAAGCGGTGCGGCAGGCCGAGCGACGGGCGGAGGAAGCCGAGCGCACCAGGGAGGAGATCGCGCAGCACCGCGCCGACGAGGAGCGGCTGCACATCGCGCGGGAGCTGCACGATTCGCTCACCCACCAGATCTCGATCATCAAAGTGCAGGCCGAAGTCGCCGTCCACGTCGCCCGCAGGCGTGGTGAACAGGTGCCGGAGTCCCTGCTGGCGATCCAGGAGGCCGGACGTGAGGCGGCACGGGAACTGCGCGCGACGCTGCAGGCGCTGCGCGATGACGACACGACCCCGCCGCGTGGGCTCGACGACGTCCCTGAGCTGGTGGAACGGGCCCGTAGCATCGGCCTGGACGCGACGCTGACGATCGAAGGGCAACGACATGACGTGCCGGCGGCGGTGAGCCGGACCGTCTACCGGATCGTGCAGGAGTCGCTCACCAACGTCGCCCGTCATGCCGCCGCCGCTTCCGCGTCGGTCCGGATCGACTGCCGCCCGGACGGCCTCGCGATACGCATCGACGACGACGGCAGGGCCACACCAGACGCCGCCCCTGCGCCCGGCGTCGGGCTGCTCGGGATGCGCGAACGGGTCACGGCACTCGGCGGCCGGCTGCGCGCCGAGCCGCGCAGCGAGGGCGGTTTCACCGTCCAGGCTGAACTTCCTGTGGGGCAGACGCCATGATCCGTGTCCTGCTGGTCGACGACCAGCCACTCATCCGCAGCGGATTTCGCGCGCTCCTCGACCTGGAAGACGACATCGAGGTGGTGGCCGAGGCCGGCGACGGGGCAGAGGGCGTGGCTCTGGCGAAGGAGCATCTGCCCGACGTGGCTCTCATCGACATCCAGATGCCGGTCGCCGACGGCATCGAGGCGACCCGGCGCATCGCCGCCGACCCGGCGCTGGCCGGGGTGCACGTCGTCATCCTGACCAACTACGGCTTCGACGAATACGTCTTCCACGCGCTGCGCGCCGGCGCGGCCGGATTCCTCGTCAAAGACATCGTGCCCGAGGACCTCCTTCACGCCGTGCGCGTCGCGGCGCGCGGTGACGCGCTGCTCGCCCCTTCGATCACCCGCAAGCTCATCAACAGGTACATCACCCAGCCGCTCATCGCCGGCGCCGGCACGGGGCTGAAAGACCTGACCAGCCGCGAACGCGAGGCCGTCGCCCTGGTCGCGCACGGCCTGTCCAACGACCAGATCGCGGCCCGCATGGTGATCAGCCCGATGACCGCGAAAACCCACATCAACCGAGCCATGGCCAAGCTCCATGCCCGCGACCGCGCTCAGCTCGTCGTCCTCGCCTACGAATCAGGCCTGGTGGCCCCGGGCGGCTCCTGACATCTCGGCCCCGGTCGGAGATGCATCAAACTGGCTTGATGTATTATGGCGTGGTGTCCTCGGCCCAAGGCGCTCCGGCATTCCTGCGACTGGCCGCCCATCCGCTGCGGTGGCGACTGCTGACCGAGCTGGCCGCGGGCGACTACCGCGTTCGCGAGCTGGTCGAGCTGGTCGGCCAGCCGCAGAATCTGGTCTCCTATCATCTGCGGCTGCTGCGGGCAGTGGGCTGATCACCTCGCGGCGCAGCAGCTTCGACGCCCGCGACAGCTACTACCATCTGGAACTGGAAGGCTGTGCCCGCGCGCTGGCCGCGACCGGTGCCGCTCTGCATCCCGCGCTCCGCCTCGATCCGGCCCCGCCGTCGCCACCGCCGTCGTCCGTGCGCGGGACCGCCGTGTTGTTCACCTGTACGGGCAACAGCGCCCGTTCACCGATCGCCGAAGCCCTGCTCCGCCATCGCACTGGCGGCCGCGTCGAGGTGACCAGCGCGGGCAGTCATCCCCGGCAGGAGTTGCATCCCGACGCCGTACGGACCCTGCGCGAGCGCTACGGCATCGACCTGGCCGGTCGGCGTCCGCGGCACCTGGACACCGTGGCCGGCCGTCGGTTCGACTACGTGATCAGCCTGTGCGACAAGGTCCGCGAGGTCGTCCCCGACTTCGGCGGCCACCCTCGGCGCCTGCACTGGAGCATCCCCGACCCGGCCACGGCCGGCCGCACTGAGGGGGCGGGTCATCCTGCCTTCGCCCGCACCGTGGCCGAGATCGACACCCGCATCCGTTACCTGTTGCCTGTTCTCGCGCCACAGGAGGTCCCGTCATGACCGTGCCCGATCAGCTCGCCAGTGTCCGCTACCTCGTCGACGACGTGGCCGCCGCTGTCGGCTTCTACACCGCCCACCTCGGCTTCACCCTGAACACCGATGCCGCGCCCGCCTTCGCCGACGTGGTGCGCGGACCGCTGCGGCTGCTGCTGTCCGGACCGGCCAGCTCCGGCGCCCGCGCCACCCCTCAGGGGGCCACCGCCGGGCGCAACCGCATCCATCTCATCGTCGACGATCTCGACGCCGAGATCGACCGGCTCCGCGGCGCCGGCGTGTCGTCCTTCTCCAGCGACGTGGTCGCCGGCCCCGGCGGTCGCCAGATCCTGCTCACCGATCCCGCCGGCAACCTCATCGAACTGTTCGAGCCCGCGCACGCTCCAGCCGCCCCACCGCGCCGAACCCGCCCTGCCCGAGCCTGACCGTTACGCCCATTCCGGCCGAAGACCGTTCGGTGACGTGAGGTCCTGCGGCGGTGTGGCGAGATGGCGGCAGTGCAGAGCGGAGACGGCGACGATGCACTATGAACGTTCATAAAATTCGGCCTTGATTCCGCTTGAACGGTGTGACATGTTACGCATCACGTAGCCCATCGCGGCCGGCCGGATGTTCGGGGGCCCGGCCCTCCCGCGCTCCATCCCCCCAGGAGTGGCGATGAGAATCGCGCAATCCATGCTGAAGGCGGCCGTGGTCGCCCTGACGCTCGGCCTCGGAGCGGGCGGCCTCGCCCCCGCCTCCCGCGCCGACTCCCTCGAGTTATCCGCGGCGGCCCCGCCCTCCGCGGTCGCCGCGCACGCCGAGCCCCCCGCGGTCGCCGGGCGCTCCGAAGCCTCCACGGTCGCCGCGCGCGCCGAGGCCCCTACGGTCGCCGGGCGCTCCGAAGCTCCCGCGGTCGCCGGGCGCGCGGAGGCCGTCGTGACGGCGCCAGGGGCGGCGGTCCCGCAGGGCGCCGAGCCGCCGCCCGCCGGGGACGCCTCGGCCGCCACCCCGCACCGGCAGGCCGAGCCGCTGCCCGCCACCGAACTGCCGCCGCTCGCCGAGCCCCGCAAGGAGAGCAGGCGCGACTACGACGACCCCGCCGCGCAGCCGACCCGCCCGCGTCCCTCCGCCCGCTCCACCAAGGCGGCGGCCTGCGATGTCACCGTCTTCACCACCAGAACGGGCGACGCGCTGGCGGCCGCGATCAAGGCGGCGCAGGTCTCGTGCGTCAACACGCTGTTCACGCTGACCGGCGACGACGCCCGTGGGGCCTTTCGCGAATCGCAGATGATCACCGTGGCGAACGCCCTCCGGAGCGCAGCCCCCTCCTATCCCGGCGACAACTCCACCTCGGTGGAACAGCTCCTGCTCTACCTGCGCGCCGGCTACTACGTGCAGTGGTACAACAGGGAAGCGGTCGGGCCGTACACCGAGAGCCTGCAGGTGGCGGTGCGGGCGGGGCTCGACGCGTTCTTCGCCGCGCCCGCCTCCAGGACGGTCTCCGACGCCAACGGAGAGGTGCTCACCGAGGCGGTCATCCTGACCGCGAGCTCCGGAGAGAACGCCCGCTACATCCCGGTCATGAAGCGCCTGCTCGACTCCTACGACAGCGCCCACAACGCCTCGTGGTGGATGCGCAACGCCGTCTACGAGGCCTTCAACACGATCTTCCGCGGCCACTGGAGGCCCGACTTCGTCGCCGCCGTCGCCGCCGACCACGGCCTGCTGCACTCCCTGAAGGCCTTCGCCGAGAACCATCTGGACCTGCTCGGCACCGAGTCGGAGTTCATGACCGTCAACGCCGGGCGGGAGCTGGCCAGGTTCCTGAGCCACGCCGACCTGGTCCCGACCGTCAAACCCATGGTGAAGGCCATGCTGGAGGAGTACTCGATCACCGGCAGGACCGCTCCGCTCTGGATCGGCATCGCGGACGTGACCTTCGACAGCGTCCCCGCCGACTGCGCGTACTACGACGTGTGCGACCTGCCCGCCAGGCTGAAGGCCGTCGCCCTGCCGTTGACCCATACCTGTGGCCCTGCCCTGCGCATCCTGGCGCAGGACATGACCGCGGCGCAGTTCGCGACCACCTGCGCGAGCCTGGCGAACCAGGACGCCTTCTTCCACGGCCTGGTCGCCTCCGGCGGCAGGCCCGTCGCCGATGACGGCAACGCCACGCTGGAGGTGGTCGTCTTCGACTCCAGCGCCGACTACCGGACCTACGCGGGCCCGATCTACGGCATCGACACCAACAACGGCGGCATGTACCTGGAAGGCGACCCCGCCGCGGCGGGCAACCAGGCGCGCTTCATCGCCTACGAGGCGACGTGGGAGCGGCCCGACTTCGCGGTGTGGAATCTCAACCACGAGTACACGCACTACCTTGACGGCCGCTTCGACCTGTACGGGAACTTCGGCTCCCCGACCACGCCCGTCGTGTGGTGGAGCGAGGGGCTGGCCGAGTACGTCTCGTGGTCCTACCGCGGCCTGCCCAACACCACAGCCCACACGGAGGCCGCCAAGCACAGCCACACGCTGCGCGAACTCTTCGACACCGCCTACGGCCAGGGCCAGAACCGGATCTACGTCTGGGGCTACCTCGCCGTCCGGTACATGTTCGAGCGTCAGCGCGCCGAGGTCGCCACGCTGCTCGGCCACTACAGGACGGGCGACTGGAGCGCCGCCGGCGGCCTGCTGCGCTCGCTCGACCACGAGGCCGACTGGCGGACCTGGCTGACCGCGTGCGCGGCGGGCGCCTGCGCCGAGCCGCCCGCCCTTCCCGACTGCCCTGGCGATGACCCGCGCCTCATGGGCGAGGACTGCAGGCGCACCGGGATCGGGCACAGCAACCGGAACCACGCCTACTTCTACCTGTGGATCCCTTCGGGCGTGACCAGGCTCAAGGTCACCTCCTCCGGCGGCACGGGCAACGCCGACCTGTACGTCAAGAGGGCGGGATGGGCGACCGTCACCTCCCATGACGCCCGGTCCACGGGTCCTGGCACCGCGGAGAGCCTGGTGGCCGACGTCCAGCCCAACAGCTGGAACTACGTCAGCCTGTACGGCGTGACGGACTTCGGCGGCGTCACGCTGACCACCGAGTACTGATCCCCACGAACGGGCGCGCCCGGGGTCTTCCCGGCGCGCCCGGTCTGCCCTATATTGAACGTTCATATCCCCCCTCTCTGGTCTGGAGCCTCCATGCAGCGCCGTGTTGATATGAACGTTCAACTGGCGCGCTACCTGCAGCGATTCGATGACCTTCCCGGCTATCTGGACTTCGCCAGGGTGGGCCCCCTCTCGCACGACGTGGCCATGACGCTCGTCGAGGCGACGCGGCTGAGCACGGGCGAGCAGGCGGTGGACGTGCTGGCGGCGCGGGCCGAGGAGGTCCGCGCGAGCGCGGCCCTGTTCCTGCGGGCCGCGCCGCACGAGGTCACCTTCGCCACCTCCACCAGCCACGCGCTGTTCGCGGCCGCCGCCGCCCTCGGCCGCGGCGCCACGGACGAGGGGGTGGTGCTGGTGCGGCGCGGCGAGTTCCCCTCGAACGTCTACCCGTGGCTGCGGTTCCAGGATCGCGGAGGCCCAAGGGTGCGGTGGATCGACGCCCCTCGGGTGACCCCCGAGGTCGTGGCCGCGCACCTGACCCCCGACGTCAGGGCGCTCACGGTCAGCGCGGTGGACGCGCTGACCGGCCACCGGGCGCCCCTGGGCGCGCTCAAGGAGCTCCTCGGACCGGACCGGGTCCTGGTCGTGGACGCCATCCAGGGCCTCGGCGCGGTCCCGCTGGAGGTCGAGGCGGCCGACGTGCTCGCCTCCGGCGGCCAGAAGTGGCTCAGGGCGGGGTGGGGCGCGGCCCTCCTCATGGTCCGCGACCGCGTCGCCCGCCACCTCTCACCGGGCCTCGGCGGCTGGTCGGGCGTCCACGACCCGCTGGCATCGGAGAGTCACCCCCGCGAGCCACTGCGGGGGGCTGCCGCGCACACCCTGACCAACCCCGACTATCCGGCCGTCTCCGCACTCGGCGCCGCCCTCGATCTCGTCGCCGCCGCGGGTGTCGAGGCCATCGCCGCCAGGCTCGCCGACACCCTCGGCGGCCTCCTCGACACCGCCAGAGCCGCCGGCGCGGAGATCCCGCACGACGCTCTTCCCCCCGGGGAGCGCGGCGGCATCGCCTGCCTCCGCCTGCCTGGACGCGATCCGGAGGACGTCCACGCCGCCCTCACAAGAGCGGGGCTCACCACCACGCTGCGCGGCCACTGGATCCGGCTGTCCCCCCACGCCACCACCCCGAGCCAGGCCGTGGACCGCCTGGCCGAGGGCCTGCGTACCGCACGCAGGCCCTGACCCCCCGAAAGGAACGAAATGATCGACCGTCGCGCGGCCCTCGCCGTCCTCCTCACCGGTGCTCTCGCCGCGGCCTGCGGCACCACCGAGGAAGCCGGGCAGGCAGGCCCCGTCAAGATCACTGTCTGGTCGTGGAAGCCCGCCTCCGACGGGCTGGCCGCCGTCGCCAAGGACTTCGAGAAGGCCAACCCGAACATCAAGGTCACCGTCCAGGCCGTCGGCAACCCCGCCATCTGGGACAAGATCACCATCGGCATGGCCGCGGGCGGCAAGGGCCTGGGCGACGTGCTGCACATCGGCATCGACTACCTGCCCGGCTACATGGACAAGTTCCCCGGCGGCCTGGCCGACCTGCGGAAGCTCGGCGCCGACTCACACAAGGACGCCTTCGCCAAGGGCCTGTGGCCGACCGTGACGGGCAAGGACGGCGGCGTCTACGCGATGCCGTGGGAGGTCAACCCGGTCGGCTTCTTCTACCGCAAGGACCTGTTCGACAAGGCGGGCGTCGAGGTGGAGAAGATCACCACCTGGGACGAGGCGATCGAGGCGGGCAAGAAGCTCAAGGAGAAGACCGGCGCCTTCCTCATCGGCCTGAACAAGTCCGCGGCGGGCAGCGTCGACATGGACTTCTACCAGTCGCTGCTCCAGCAGCAGGGCGCGTTCTACTTCAACGGGCAGGGCGAGGTGACCCTGAACTCGGCGCCCGCCGTCCAGGCCATGACGCTGCTCAAGAAGATGAACGACGCGGGCATCGTCGCCGACACCTCCGGCGAGGGCACGGCCAAGCAGCTCATCAGCGGCGGCAAGCTGGCCGTGCTGCCGTGGGCGGCGTGGGCGGTCAGCTACATCCCCGACATGCGCCCGGAGCAGAAGGGCCTGTGGCGCGTGATGCAGCCGCCCGCCGTGACGCCCGGCGGCAAGCGCACCGCGATCGTCAACTCCACGCACCTGGCGGTGTCGGGCACCAGCCCGCACCAGAAGGAGGCGTACACGTTCGTCGAGTACGCGTTGACCAAGCCCGAAGTGATCAACAAGGTGTTCAAGGAGGGCGGCGTCTTCCCCGCGCTGACCGCGGCCTACTCCGACCCGCGGTACACCGAGCCCCAGACGTACTACGGTGACCAGCCCGCGCTCAAGCCGTTCGTCGACGCGCTCACCGAGGGCGCCGACGCGACCTACTACTCGGGCGACTACGCGAGGGCGCTGAAGATCGCCAGTGACGCGCAGACGAAGGTGCTGCTCAAGGGCGCCGACCCGGCCGCCGCGCTGACCGAGGCCGCCACGCTGCTGGCCCAGCAGACGAACAGGAAGCTGGCCGGATGACGCTCACGCTGTCCAGGCCGCGGGAGCGGGCACGGACCAGGCGGTCGTACGTGACCAGGCGGAACATCCCCTACCTGCTGATCATGCCCGCGCTGCTCGGCTTCCTGGTCTTCAAGGCCTATCCGATCATCGCCGCGATGTACATCAGCCTGACCACCGGCGCGGGCGGGGCCCGCAGCTTCGTCGGGCTCGACAACTACGTCCGGCTGGTGAACGACCCGTTGTTCTGGACCTCCCTCTGGAACACCGGACTGATCCTGGTCGTCCAGGTGCCGATCATGCTGCTGTTCGCGCTGCTGCTGTCGCTCGGGCTCAACTCCCCCCTCGTACGGCTGCGCGGCCTGTGGCGGCTCGGGGTGTTCATGCCGAGCCTGACGGGCCTGGTCGCCTACGGCGTGATGTTCTCGGTGATCCTGCGCAAGGACGCCGGCCTGCTCAACTGGCTGCTCGGTCTCTTCGGCGTGACGCCGATCGACTGGCTGGGCAGCCCGTTCTGGGCCCGCATCTCCATCGTCATCGCGCTGACCTGGCACTACACCGGCTACAACGCGGTCATCTACCTGGCAGGCCTCCAGAGCATCCCCAAGGAACTCTACGAGGCGGCCATGGTGGACGGCGCGGGCGCGGCCCGCAGGTTCTGGTCGATCACGGTGCCCCAGCTGCGGCCGATCCTGGCGCTGACGGTGGTGCTGTCGACGATCGGGACGCTGCAGCTGTTCGACGAGCCGTTCGTGCTGACCGGCGGCGGCCCTGACAACTCCACGCTGACGATCTCGCTCTACCTGTACCAGAACGGCTTCCGCTACTTCGACTTCGGTTACGCGGCGGCGATCGCCTACGCCCTGACGTTGATCGTGGCCGTGTTCGGCATCGCACAGATGAGGTTGCAGAAGAAATGAAGGGCTGGACGCTCACTTTCACGCTGGCCGTGGTGTTCGGGCTGTGCGTGGGCCCGTTCTACTGGCTGGCCATGGCCGCCACGCACAGCACGGCCGACATCTTCTCCTGGCCGCCGAAGTTCTACCCCGGCGACCAGCTGGCCGCGAACACGGCCCAGCTGGAGGAGTCGATCGGTCTCGTGCGGGTGCTGGGGAACACGCTGTACGTCGCTGTCGTGCAGACCGCGGGGGCGATCGTGGTGTCGCTGCTGGCGGGCTACGCCTTCGCCAAGTTCTCCTTCAAGGGCCGCGACCTGCTCTTCGTGCTGCTGCTGTCGACGCTCGTCATCCCCGGCGGCGTGACCATCATCCCGATCTTCGAGATGATGAACGACCTCGGGCTGATCGACAGCTATCCGGCGCTGATCCTGCCGAGCCTGTCGGTGCCGTTCGGCATCTTCCTGATGCGGCAGTCGCTGCTGGCCATACCCGACGAGCTGCTGGACGCGGCGCGGGTGGACGGCGCGGGTGAGCTGCGGGTGCTGTGGCGGGTGGTGGTCCCGGTGATGCGGCCCGTGCTGGCGGCGCTGGCGGTCTTCCTCTTCCTCGGCGCGTGGAACGACTTCCTGTGGCCGTTGATCGCGCTGCGCACGCCCGAGATGTACACCCTGCCGGTCGCGCTGGCCACCTTGCAGGGGCTGGCCAGGACCGACTTCGGCCAGGTCATGGTGGGCACGGCGATCTCCTCGCTGCCCATGATGATCCTCTTCCTCGTTCTCCAGCGACAGTTCATCTCCGGCCTGCTGGCCGGTGCCACGAAGGGATAGACATGCAGATCTGGGAGCCGCACGCGCTCGGCGAGACGACCGTGGTCCACGCGGGCGGGGTCGAGGTGGCGGTCGCGGGGACCACCGACGTCACGGTGACGCCGGTCGCCGAGGGCGTCTGGCTGATCGACGCCCCCGAGGCGACGGGGGTGCAGTGGAAGGTGCCGTGCGTGAACACCGTCGCCTTCTGGACGCCGGGCAGCGGCACCCGCTGGGTGCCGCCGATCTGGAACGCGCCGATGTCGGCCAGGTTGACCGTCGGCGCGCCCGTGGTGAGCCTGGTCGGTACGGCGGGCGCCAACGTGTGCACGGCGGCGCTGGCGGAGTCGGTGGCGCCGGTGAGCTTCACCGGAGGACTGATCGAGGAGACCGGCGAGTTCGTCTTCACCCTGCAGGGCGACGGGCTGCGCGTCAGGATCGACCTGTCGGACCGGCTGTACTCCGCGGCCCTGGCCGGCGTGGCGGAGTGGTGGCAGCAGGGCCGCCACCTGCCGCCGACGCCGCGTCAGGCCAGGCTGCCGGTCTACTCCACCTGGTACAGCATGCACCAGGAGCTCACCGAGGAGGCGGTGGAGCTGCAGGCGAGGCTGTCGAAGCGGCTCGGGTGCGAGACGATCATCGTGGACGACGGCTGGCAGACCGCCGACCGGGCCCGCGGCTACGCCTTCTGCGGCGACTGGGAGCCCAACAAGGAGGCTTTCCCCGACATCGCGAGCCACGTGCGCAGGGTCCAGAGCGACGGCATGGCCTACATGCTGTGGTACGCGCTGCCGTTCGTCGGCAAGCACAACGCGGCCTTCGAGCGCTTCGAGGGCAGGTTCCTGCGCTACCTCGACCACATGGACGCGGCGGTGCTCGACCCTCGCCACCCCGAGGTGCGCGCGTTCCTCGTCGGCAGGCTCGCCCAGGCGGTCGAGCTGTGGGGCATGGACGGTTTGAAGATCGACTTCGTGGACCGGTTCGCCACACCCGGCGGCGATCCGGCGCCCGCCGACGGCGCCGACTGCGCGGAGGTCGACGAGGGGGTGCGGCGGCTGCTGCACGACCTCGACGCGCGGCTGCGCCGTACCAGGCCGCAGGTGCTGATCGAGCACCGCCAGCCGTACACGAGCCCCGGGCTGTGGCCGTACGCGAACATGGTGCGGGCGACCGACTGCCCGCTCAGCCCGCAGGAGAACCGGCAGCGCACGATCGACCTGCGGCTGACCGCCGGCCCGGTCGCCGTGCACTCGGACATGATCCTCTGGCACCCGGACGAGCCCGCCGAGCAGGTGGCGGTGCACCTGATCAACGCGCTGTTCTCGGTGCCGCAGCTGTCGGTCGACCTGGCGGCGCAGCGGCCCGACCAGCTCGCCGCCGTCGGGTTCTGGCTGGGGGTCTTCCGCCGCCACCTCGACGCGCTGCAGCTGGGCGTGCTGGAGCCGGCCCAGCCTGAGCACGGCTACCCGCTCGTGCGGGCCTACGATGGGGAGACCACGATCATCGCCCGTTACGCTCCCTTCGCCGTGGACGTTCCGGGCACGGGCGAGGTGCTCGTCGCCAACGCCGACCCCGACCCCCGCGTGGTCCTCTACGGCGAGGGCGAGGCGCGAGCCGAGGTCTTCGACTGCGGAGGGTCGCTCGTCAGGGCCGACAGGTTGCGGTTCGAGGCGGGAGCGTGCCTGGTCGAGGTGCCCATGGGCGGCCTGCTCAAGCTGAGGAGAGACTAGGTGACGACACGTCGGCCACGCGAGCGCGGGGTCACCATCGAGGACGTCGCGCGCGCGGCCGGCGTGTCACGTCAGACGATCTCCAACGCGCTCAACGCCCCGCACCGGCTGAGGGCCGAGACGCTGGAGCGGGTGACGGCGCTGATCGAGGAGCTCGGCTACCGGCCCGACCAGTCGGCGCGCGCCCTGAAGTCCGGCACCAGGCGGATCATCGCCTACCCGACGCCGGTGGACGATCCGGCCAACCCCAACCCGCTGATGGGCGGCTTCCTCGAGGCGGTCGTGTCCGCGGCCGGCGAGGCAGGCTACCGGATCCTGCTGGTGAGGCCGCGCCCTGGGCAGAGCCAGGAGCAGGCGCTCGACGAGCTGATCGCCGGGCGCACGGTGGACGGCTTCCTGCTGTCCGACATACTGCGCGACGACCCCCGTGTGGCCCATCTGGCCGCGGAGGGCTTCCCCTTCGCCGCCTTCGGCCGCACGGAGCCAGGGCACCCGCAGTCGTGGGTGGACGTCGACAGCGTCCAGGCGGTGATCGAGCTGGTAGGCCTGCTGGCGGCCAGAGGGCACCGCAAGGTGGCCTTCCTCGGCTCCTCCTCCGGGCAGCCGTGGATGGACGACCGGCGCGACGGGTTCCTCGCGGGGGTGCGCCGCCACGGCATGGCGGGGCAGGAGTTCTCCGTGCCGGGCGACGACCCGGGCGAGATCGTCGCGGCCACCCGTGAGCTGCTCGCGGGCCGCGCCCGCCCGACCGCGATCGTGGCCGGGGGCGACTGGCTCGCCCTCGGCGTCTACGCCGCCGCCAGGGCCGAGGGCGTGGAGATCGGCGCCGACCTGGCCCTGGTCGCCTTCGACGACCTTCCCGTCACCGCGTTCCTGCAACCCGCCCTGACCACCGTACGGCTGCCGCTCCGCCGTATCGCCGAGGCGCTGGTCAGCCGGCTGCTGCGGATCGTCGAGGACGGCGTCACCCCCCAGGCCGGCCTCCTGCTCCCAGGCGAGCTGGTGGTCCGCCCGAGCCTCGGCCCCTGATCGGAAGGTTCTCATGCGTATCGACTCCTCCAACGAGGAGCTGGTGGCGATGTTCGAGTGGGCGTGCGACAGGGCGCTGCGCTGGGCGCATCCGGCGGGCTCGCGCGGCCCGCTCGACGTCGACGAGCGGCAGCCGTCCGGCACGGGCGAGGGCGTCTACCTGCCCTCGTACTGGGCGGGGTACGCCCACCGCAGCGGCTTCTACCTGCGCGACTTCGTCCACCAGCTCCCCGGCGCCCACCTGCTCGGCCTCGACGAGGCCAACCTGACGATGCTGCGCTGCTTCGCCGCCTCCGCCACCGAGGAACACGGCCACCGCCCCGTGTGGGCGTTCAACTTCGACGGCTCCTACCTCGCGATCGACTACCGCGGTCCCGGCGCGTTCGTCAGGGAGGCGCCCGCGGTGTACGAGCTGGTGGAGGCCGGCGCCGTGGCCTACCGGTGGACCGGCGACCGCGCCTACGTCGACGACCCCGTGCTGTGGGACTACTACCGGCGGGCGGTCGAGCTGCCCCCGACCGCCATGGGGGAGGGCATCTTCGACGGCACCGCCACCTACAACGAGCAGGACGGCGAGCCGCTGGCGGTGGCAGGTGACGGCGTCGCCGCGCGGTACGCCGCCTTCCTGGCGATGGCCGAGCTGTGCAGGGCGCGCGGCCTGGACGGCGACGACTACGAGCGGCGAGCTCTCGACCTGCGCCGGCACTACGCCTCCGAGTGGAAGGGCGTGCGCGGCTTCACCAGGGACGGCACGCCGGTCACGGGCTGGGGCATGGAGAGCAGCTGGTTCCCCGCGCTGAAGCGGCTCACCGCCGACGACGACCTGCTGGACCACATCGACGCCCAGGCCGGCGGTCCCGGCAGGCCGCACAACGTGGAGGCGTGGACGTACCTGCCCGACACGTTCTTCCGGCACGGCAGACCGGAGGCGGCTTGGCGGTGGATGAGGGAGATCTACGCCTCCCGCGAAGGCGAGCACGTGGCGGGCGGGCGCAACGGCGACTATCCGGAGGTGTCGTTCACGCTGGTCAGCCAGGTGGTCGAGGGCCTGCTGGGGGTGCGGCCGCACGGCGGCGCGATCGCCACGGAGCCCTCACTGCCCGCCGGCGTCGACTGGCTGGCCGTCTCAGGCATCCCGGTCGGCGGCGGGAGCGTGGCGGTCCGCCACGAGGGCGGCACGACCACGCTCACCAACCTGTCGGAGCACCTCACCTACACCTGGACGGCCTGCGGGCTCACCCGGCGGGTGCCGCCCGGCGCCACGCTCACGGCGCGTCGGACAGGAACCGCTTGAGCCCGAGGGCTGAAGGCGGTAGGCCTGGGGCCGGGCGCACCGAGCCAGGACCCGGTTCGCCGTCGCGGAACGCGTGACCCGGTCACGCGGGGGTGACCCGCTGGGGGCCTCGGTAGGGCAGGGTCTGGTTGTAGACGATGCTGGTGGTGGTGCTGCCGAACTGCGCCAGCTCGTCCACGAGCCGCTCCAGATGTCTCATGGTGGTGGCGGCGATCTTGAGCGTGTAGCAGTCCTCGCCGGTGACGCGCAGGCACTCCAGGATCTCTGAGCGCTCCTCGAGGAGCCGGTGCAGCGGCTCGTGACGGCTGCCGGGGTACTTCAGCCGCACCACCGCCAGGACGGCGAAGCCCGCCTTCGTCAGGTCCACCTCGGCCCGGTAACCGGTGATGACGCCTTCGGCCTCCAGCCGTCTGACCCGCTCCGTCGCGGCCGAGGAGCTGAGGTTGACCCGCCGGCCCAGTTCGGTGAGCGGAAGGCGGCCGTCGCGCTGGAGCTCGGCGAGGATCGACCAGTCGGTGCTATCGAGACTCTCGGCCATCGCGCCAGATTACCGGCAGATTCCCGGCAGGAGCCGCCATGTACCGGTAGCTCGCACTTCCGGCGCCCCGGACGTCGGCAATAGCCTGGTCGGGTGCTTCTGGGAGTGAACGTACCTAACTTCGGGCCAGGGACCGACCCCGCCGTGCTGCGCCGATGGGCGCAGAACGTGGAGGGGCTCGGCTACGACCTGCTGCTGCTGTCCGACCATCTCGTGGTGACGCCCGACGTGGCCGAGCAGTACCCGGCGCCCTTCTACGAGCCCTTCACCACGCTGTCCTGGCTGGCCGGTGTGGTGCCCAGGATCCGGCTCGGCACCACCGTGCTGATCATGCCCTACCGTCACCCGCTGCTGGTCGCCCGCATGGCGGCCAACCTCAACCAGCTCAGTGGCGGGCGGCTGGTCCTGGGCGTCGGCATCGGGTGGGCGCGGCAGGAGTTCGAGGCGCTCGGCGTCGACTTCCACCGGCGCGGCGCGCTGACCGACGAGTACGTGCGGACCCTGCGTACGGCATGGGCCGACGAGGAGGACTACGGCCCCGGCCGGATCCCGATCTGGATCGGCGGCAACAGCGACCAGGGCATGCGCAGGGCGATACGCCTGGGTGAGCCATGGCACCCCCTGCGCAACACCCTCGGCTGGCTGCGCGAGGCGGCCCCGCGGCTGCGGGACCTCGCCGACGAGCAGGGACGGCCCAGCCCCGGCATGGTCCCGCGCATCGCCCTGAGGCTCACCGAGAAGCCGGTCACCGGAGCGGACAGGCTCGCAGGAGAGGGCACGATCGACCAGATCCTCGACGACCTCGACGAACTGAGTCGCCTCGGCGCCGACACCGTCGTGCTCGACCCCTTCAACGGCGACCCGCGTGAGACCTGCCGCCCCGAGACGGCCTGGCAGGCCCTCGCCGCGCTCGCCGCCCACCGACCCCGATCAACGGAGCGACCATGACGAACGCCGACGAACTCTTCCTGCGCAGGGCCATCGAGCTCGCGGCCGAGGCGCGCGAGGGCGGCGACCCGCCGTTCGGCTCGCTCCTGGTCGGCGCGGACGGCGAGGTGCTCCTCGAGGAGCGCAACAGCAGCCTCTCCGACGCCGACATCACCGCGCACCCGGAGCTGAAACTGGCCCGATGGGCGGGGCGCGAACTGGCCGCCGAGAGCGCGGCCCGCACCACGATGTACACCAGCTGCCAGCCCTGCGGCATGTGCGCGGGCGCCATCGAGCGGTCGGGGCTGGGAAGGGTGGTCTTCGCGCTGTCGACCGAGCAGCTCGGCACGCTCAAGCCGCCCGCCGCCGTCGCGGGGGCGCGGCTCGAGGGGCCCGCCCTGTTCGAGGAGGCCCGCGTGCCGGTCGAGGGCTACTACGTCTGAGTTCGCCGTCCTCCCCTGAGATCGCTTCGCCAGGGGCGTTGTCTCACCTGCGGGCCATGAATGGGTCCGCTCCGTGGAAATCGTCGGCGAGTCGGGATGCGCGGCGAGAACGGGCGGGTAGGAAGCGCCCGTGATTGTTTCAGGGCCCGACGTTCCGGTCATGACGGACATGCTGCTGTCGATCAACGGCGACGAGTACCCGGTGGTCGTGGACACCCGCGAGACGTTGCTCGACACGCTCAGGGAACGCCTCGACCTGACCGGCGCGAAGAAGGGCTGCGACCACGGTCAGTGTGGGGCGTGCACGGTGCTGGTGGACGGCAGGCGCGTCAAGTCGTGCCTGACGCTCACGGTGACCCTGGACGATCGGGAGATCACCACGGTCGAGGGGCTGGCCGACGGGGACACGCCGCATCCGCTCCAGGCCGCCTTCATCGCGCACGACGCCCTCCAGTGCGGCTACTGCACGCCGGGGCAGCTGTGCTCGGCGGTCGGCATGCTGGCCGAGGCCGCCGCGGGCTGGCCGAGCGTGGTCACGGAGGACGTGCGCGCCGAGCCCGTCCTCGACGAGGAGGAGATCCGCGAGCGGATGAGCGGGAACCTGTGCCGCTGCGGCGCCTACGTCAACATCGTCGCCGCGATAGGAGAGGTGGCACGGTGAAACCCTTCGACTACCAGCGGGCGGCCGACGCGCGGTCGGCGGTCGCCGCGCTGAGCAGGCAGTCCGAGGCCATGTACCTCGGCGGCGGCACGAACCTGGTGGATCTGATGCGGCTGGGCGTGGCCACGCCCGCCGTGCTGGTGGACGTGACCCGAGCCACGTCGGAGGCCATCGAGGAGAGCTCAGGCGGCGGCCTGCTGATCGGCGCGGCGGCGCGCAACAGCGACCTCGCCGCCCATCCCGTGGTGCGCCGCCGCTACCCGATGCTCGCGCAGGCGGTGCTGGCGGGCGCCTCCGGCCAGATCCGCAACATGGCCACCGTCGGCGGCAACCTCCTGCAGCGCACCCGCTGCTCCTACTTCCAGGACATCGCCAAGCCGTGCAACAAGCACCGGCCAGGCTCGGGCTGCCCCGCCCGCGAGGGCGACCACCGCAACCTGGCGATCATCGGGCACTCCAGCAGCTGCGTGGCCACCCATCCTTCGGACATGGCCGTCGCCCTGGCCGCGCTCGGCGCCAGCGTGCATGTCGAGGGCGTCCAAGGGGCGCGTACCGTGCCGATGCCGGGGCTGCACCGGCTGCCGGGCGACGAGCCCGAGCGCGACACCGTGCTGGAACCCGGTGACCTGATCACCGCGGTCGAGCTGCCCGCGTTGCCGTACGCCTCCCGTTCGCGCTACCGCAAGGTGCGCGACCGGGCGTCGTTCGCGTTCGCGGTGGTGTCGGTCGCGGTGGCGCTCGACGAGGCCGACGGGGTCGTCCGCGACTGCCGCATCGCGCTGGGCGGGGTCGCCCACGTGCCATGGCGGGCCACGCTGGCCGAGTCGGCGCTGCGCGGCGCGCCCGCCACCGCCGAGGAGTTCACCAGAGCGGCCGACCTCGAGCTGGCCGGCGCCCGCCCGCTGCCGGACAACGCCTTCAAGGTGCCGCTCGTCCGAAACGTCCTCGTCCGCGTCCTCAGCGAGCTGGCGTCATGACCACCACGGCCAGGCCGTACGTCGGCACGGCGCTCGACAGGGTCGAGGGCATGGAGAAGGTGACGGGCCGCGCCCGCTACGCCTACGAGCACTCTCCCGACGAGCTGGCCTACGCGGTGCCCGTGCAGGCGTCCATAGCCCGCGGCGAGGTGCGCGCGATAGACGTGCAGGCGGCGCTCACCATCCCCGGCGTGATCGCGATCATCTGGCACCGCAACGCGCCCAGGCTGGCGCCGGCCGACAACGCCGAGCTGTCCGTGCTGCAGTCCGCGCGGGTCGCCTACCGGGGCCAGTACATCGCCGTCGCGGTGGCCGAGACCCTGCAGGCGGCGGGGGAGGCGGCCAGGTCGCTGTCGGTCGACTACGCCGGCGAACCGCACGACACCGAGCTGCGCGCCGACCATCCGGGGCTGTACCGGCCGGAGAAGGTCAACGCCGGTTACCCCACCGACAGCGAGCACGGCGATCCCGACGCGGCCATGGAGGCGGCGCCGATCCGGGTCGACGCGACCTACAGCACGCCCGCCGAGCACAACAACCCGATGGAACCGCACGCCACCGTCGCCAGGTGGGACGCCGACGGGCTGACCTTGTACGACTCCACCCAGGGGGCGTCGGCGGTCCGCGCCACCCTGGCGGCGCTGTTCACCATGCCGCCGGCGAACGTCAGGGTCATCGCCTCCCACGTGGGAGGCGGGTTCGGGTCCAAGGGGCAGCCCCTCGCCCCCGTGGTGCTCGCGGCGCTGGCCGCCAAGCACGTCACCCGCCCGGTCAAGCTCGCCGTACCCCGCCAGCAGATGTTCGCGGTGACCGGCTACCGCACCCCGACGATCCAGCGCGTACGGCTCGGCGCCGACGTGGACGGCCGGCTGACCGCGATCGTGCACGAGGCGATCGCGCAGTGCTCCACCATCCGCGAGTTCGTCGAGCAGACCACCACGCCCACCCGGATCATGTACGCCGCCCCCAACCGGAGAACCACCCACAGGGTGGTCAAGCTCGACGTCCCCACCCCGAGCTGGATGCGCGCGCCGGGAGAGGCCCCCGGCATGTTCGCGCTGGAGTCGGCCATGGATGAATTGGCGATCGCCTGCGGGATCGACCCCGTCGAGCTGCGCGTACGCAACGAGCCCGACGCCGATCCGGAGAGCGGCGAGCCGTTCAGCTCCAGGAACCTGGTGGCCTGCCTGCGCGAGGGGGCGCGGAGGTTCGGCTGGGCCGACCGTGATCCCACGCCGGGCGCGCGGCTCGTGGGACGGACCCTGATCGGGACCGGGGTGGCCGCCTCCACCTACCCGGCCTATCGCAGCCCCTCCCAGGCGAGCGCCCGGCTGGAGCCCGACGGCCGCTACACCGTCAGGATCGCCGCCACGGACATCGGCACGGGCGCCCGCACGGTGCTCACCCAGATCGCCGCCGACGCCCTGCGCACCTCACCCGACAGGGTCACGGTGGAGATCGGCGACAGCGCGCTGCCCCCCGCCACTCTCGCGGGCGGGTCGATGGGCACCGCCTCCTGGGGCACGGCCGTCGTACGGGCCTGTGAGGCGCTGCGGGAACAGGTCTCCAGGAGCGGCGACCTGCCCTCGGCCGGTCTGGAGGCCGCCGCCGACACCAAGGAGGAGGTCGGCGCGCAGGAGCGCTTCTCCCGGCACGCGTTCGGCGCCCAGTTCGCCGAGGTCGGCGTGGACGTCGACACGGGGGAGGCCAGGGTCCTGCGGCTGCTCGGCGTGTTCGCCGCGGGAAGGATCGTCAACCCGAAGACCGCGCGCTCACAGTTCATCGGCGGTATGACCATGGGTCTGTCGACGGCGTTGTTCGAGGAGAGCCTCATGGACAGGGAGTTCGGCGACTATCTCAACCGCGACCTCGCCCAGTACCACGTGGCGGCGTGCGCGGACGTGCGCGACATCGAGGCGGTCTGGATCGAGGAGGACGATCCGCACCTCAACCCGATGGGCACCAAGGGCATCGGCGAGATCGGCATCGTCGGCACCGCGGCGGCCATCGCCAACGCGGTGCACCACGCCACCGGCATCCGCATCCGCGACCTGCCCATCCGCCTCGACAAGCTGCTGCGCTGACCGCCCTCCTCCCCGGGGACCGGGCGGAGGGCGGTCAGCGTCCATCGGGGATCGCGTGTTCAGGCGCGGAGGGGCGCGCCCACCGCGTGCAGGTGCCTGAGCATCTGCCGGTACGACTCGATCAGCCCCGTCTCGTAGTAGGGCACGTCGATCTCGGCGCAGTGCGCGCGGACGACGGACTGGGCGTGGCGCAGGTGCGGCGTCGGCATGTTCGGGAACAGGTGGTGCTCGATCTGGTAGTTGAGCCCGCCCATGGCGGCGTCGACGAACCAGCCGCCGCGCACCCCGCGCGTGGTCAGGACCTGCTTGCGCAGGAAGTCGAGCTTCTCGCCCGGCTTCAGCGTGGGCATGCCCTTGTGTCCAGGCGCGAACACCGAGCCCATGTACAGCCCCCAGAGGCCCTGGTGGACGGCGAAGAAGACCAGCGCCTTGCCGGGCGACAGCACCAGGAACAGCGCGGCGAGGTAGCCGGCGACGTGGATGCTCAGCAGCGTCCCCTCCACCAGGCGGTGCTTCGTCCTCGGGTCGCGCAGCGACCGGAAGCCCGAGAGGTGCAGGTTGAGGCCTTCAAGCAGGAGCAGCGGGTAGAACAGCGCCGCCTGCCGCCGGCCGATGAACCGCGGCAGACCCCTGCTCGCCCTGGCCTGGTCGGTCGACCAGATCAGGACGTCGGGGGCGACATCGGGGTCGAGCTCCTCGTGGTTGGGGTTGGCGTGGTGGCGGGTGTGCTTGTCCATCCACCACCCGTAGCCCATGCCCACGAGCAGGTTGCCGGCGAACCACCCGGCGATCCTGCTCGGCCGCTCGGTGCGGAAGATCTGACGGTGCGCGATGTCGTGCCCCATGAGCGCCACCTGGGCGAACACGACCGCGAAGAAAGTCGCGACCAGCAGCTGCCACCAGGAGTCGCCCAGCGCGAGAAAGGCGGCGAGCCCACCGGCGTACAGGCCGCCGACCACGGCCGCCCTGGCCACGTAGTACCCGGGCCTGCGCCGCATCAGTCCAGCGGCCGTGACGCGCTGGAGGAGCCTGGCGTAGTCGCTGCCGGTGGCCGGCCGCACGGTCTGATCAATCGTCATGGAAGGAGTCTGTTGGAGCCGCCCTCCACCGGAAATCCAGCTGGCACCCACGACGGCTGGGGGGTGGACCCTACTGCGCGGACGGCGGACGGCACGCTAGGGCCGCCGCACCAGCCGGGCCGCCACGTCAGCCACTCCAGCCATGAGTGGCTCGACACAGAATGCCAATGTAAGGGTTATAGTTGCGGTTAATCGGTTACCGACTGAGGGGGAGGCGTGCGGATTTCCATCAGCGACTACACGGTGGGGGCGGGGGTGGCCGGCGACCTGGTCAACACCTCGCCCACCGTGCGCTCCACCATGGGCGAGGCCCTGCCCGACCCGGAAGCGCTCGCGGGCTTCCTGGCCGAGCGCGATCTCCGGCTCGACGCGCTCGCGGACCGGCCGCCGACCGAGGACGACCTCCGAGAGGTCCATCTGTTCCGGAGGGAGGTCCGGGGCGTCCTGGAGACCGCCACGGAGGAGCACGCCGTCGCGGGAGGGACCGTGCTGGCCATGCGCGCAGGTCTCAGCCCGGTCCTCCAGCGTGAGCCCGACGGCCGGTGGCAGTGGTACGTCCCGACCGCGCGGGGCGCGTCGCTCGCCGACGAGCTGGCGGCGCTCGTCGGCATCGGGCTGCTCGGCGTCGTCAGGGCCCTCGGTCACGAGCGCTTCCGCCCCTGCGACGCTCCCGGGTGCCGCGGCGTGTTCGTCGACACCAGCAGGCCCGGCCGCCGCCGCTACTGCGGCGACCTGTGCGGCAACCGCCTCAACGTCGCCAACCACCGCGCCAGGCGGCGGCTGGGGAGCGTGGCGCCATGAGCGGGCCTTCGCTCGTCGGCGCCATCCGGCTGCCGGACGGCCTCTGGGTTCGCGGTCGTGGGCTGCGCCGTCCGCTGCCCGAGGGGCCCGTGCCCGACTTCGGCCTCTACCTCGGCTCAGAGCGGCTCCGCCGCCGCCACGAAGAGGATCTGCGCTGGCCGTGCGAGTGGATCGAGTGGCCGGACTTCCTGCTGCCGCGCAGCCATGACGTGGCGGTCCTGCGCATCCGCGCGCTGCACGAGCGGGCCAGGGCCGGTGCGGCGGTCGAGGTCGCCTGCGGTGGCGGCGTCGGAAGGACGGGCACCGTCATCGCCTGCCTGGCCGTGCTGTCAGGGGTGGACCCGGCCGACGCCGTCGCCTGGACCCGCGAGCACCATCACCACCGCGCCGTCGAGACGCCATGGCAACGCCGCTGGATCGCGAGGTTCGCCGCCGAGCGCTGAGCGCCGGACACGTCAGGTTGCCCGACCGGCCGCCGGTTCCCCGCTGCGACCGTTCCTGCGCTGGTCAAGAGCGCGGCGGCGTGGACGGTCTCCCCGGACGGCCGCCACCGCGACCGCCTGCGTCTGAGCTTCGCCCTTCCCCCTAACTGCTCGACCAGGCGGTCGCCGGCCTGGCGGGCGCGTGGGCCGAGCGCGACTGACCATCCCGCACCCGCACCTTGCGTACACTCTACCCATATGCGTACAGTGTTCGCATCGCGAGGACGTCGTGCGCAACGCTGGGAGAGATCATGACGAAGCTGAACTGGGACACCGCCGGCAACTGGAAGGCCGCGGGGGGCTGGGGATCGCTGGACGCCGAGGGCCGTGGCTTCTCCCGCGGGCGCTGGCAGGCCAGGCTCGACGAGTTGCGCGCCGCCCACCACGTGCCGGGGGCGACGCTGGCCGTGCTGGTCGACGGCGAGATCCACGAGCTGGCCAGCGGGGTGCTGAACACCGAGACCGGGGTGGAGGCGACGACCGACTCGGTGTTCCTGTCCGGGTCGATCGCCAAGGTCTACACCGCCACGCTCATCATGCGGCTGGCCGACTCCGGCAAGCTCGATCTCGACGCGCCGGTCGTGAGCGTGCTGCCCGAGTTCGCCACCCCCGACGCCGAGGCCACCGCCTCGATCACGGTGCGGCAGCTGCTCAGCCACACCGGTGGGGTGACCAACGACTTCACCTTCGACTCGGGCCGCGGCGACGACTGCCTGGCCGCCTACGTCGAGGCCGCCAAGGGGGTGGCGCTCGACTGCCCGCCTGGCACGGCGGTCTCCTACGGCAGCCTCGGCTACGTCGTGCTGGGGTGCATCGTCGAGGTGCTGACCGGCGTCACCTGGGACCAGGCGCTGAAGGACCTGCTGTTCACGCCGCTTGGCCTCGAGCGCTCGATGACGCTGCCCGAGGAGGCGCTGCGCCACCGTGTGGCGATGAGCCACCTGGGCGAGCCCGGCCGGCGTCCCGACCCCGCCCCCGCCTGGGACCTGATGCCGCGCTCGGCGGGGCCGTACGGCAGGGTCATCGTCTCGGCGGGCGACGTCGCCCGCTTCGCCCGGATGCACCTGGACGGCGGGCTCGCCCCCGACGGCACCCGCCTGATGTCGGCCGAAGCCGTCGCGGCCATGCAGCGGCGCGAGGTCGAGGTCCCCGACAAGTGGACCGTCAGCGCCGACGCCTGGGGACTGGGCTGGACGCTCTACGACTGGAACGGCATCGCGGGCTACGGTCACGACGGCGCGGCCATCGGCCAGTATGGCTACCTGCGGGTCGTCCCGCACGCGGGCGTGGCCGTCGTCCTGCTCACCAACGGCGGCGGCGCCCGCCAGCTGTACGCCGACCTGTTCAGGGAGCTGCTGGAGGAGCTGGCGGGGGTGCGCATGCCGGAGGCCTTCGGGCCGCCGGCTGAGCCGCCCGTGGTGGACATGTCCCGGCTGGTCGGCAGCTACAGGCGCGAGGGCGTCGTCATCACCGTCACCCAGGGGGAGGGCGGCGGCGCGCGCATGCTGTACGAGTTCGTCGACGGGATGAAGGACCTCTCGCCGCCGCTGGACATGGAGCTGACCCCGGTGTCGGAGACGGTGTTCGCCGCCTCGGGCGCCGGCCCCTCCTTCAGTGAGGACTACATGCCCGTGGTCTTCTCCACCCTGACCGACGGCTCCCAGGTCTGCTACGTCGGCATGCGGGCCACGCCCAAGGTCGGCTGAGGAGCATCGGGACCTCTACCGAAAGCGTAACTTGTAGGTTACGCTTCCAGGTATGGACGAGGTGGCGGGCGCGATCGCCGATCCCGTACGACGGGCCATCCTGACGATGCTGCGCGACTCGCGGCTCTCCGCAGGGGAGATCGCCGACCGCTTCCAGATCAGCAGGCCCGCCGTGAGCCGCCACCTGCGCGTCCTCAGGGAGAGTGGGCTGGTTCGCGACGAGCTCGTCGGCAGGAGGCGGTTCTACGTGCTCGCCCCCGAGCGGTTCGCTGAACTCGTCGAATGGCTCACCCCCTTCGTCCAGCCCTCCGGCCTCGAACATCGTCTCGACGCGCTGGAGACAGAGGTCTACCGCACCCGCCGCGAACGCCGTACGCGTGGACCGGCGGCCCGAGCCCAGGAGAACACCGCATGAGTCCCAGACCCACAGGCCGCCTCTTCCGCACCGGTGAGGGAAGCGATCTGGTCCTCACCCGCACCTTCCGCGCCCCTGCCGAGGACGTGTGGGCCAGCCTCACCGAGCCCGAACGCACGGCCCGCTGGTACGGCCCGTGGGAGGGCGACGCGGGCCCCGGCCGGACGATCAAGGTGCAGTTGGTGTTCGAGGAGCAGGCTCCGTGGATGGACCTGCTCGTCGAGGAGTGCGACCCGCCGCGGCGGCTGGCCGTGTCGGCCACCGACGAGTGGGGGAGGTGGCGGATCGAGCTGCTGCTGTCGGAGAACGACGGTTCGACGGAGCTGCGCTTCGTGCACCATCTCGACAGCGAGGAGGGCCTCGGCGAGGTGGGGCCCGGGTGGGAGTACTACCTCGACCTGCTCGTGGCCGCCCGCGACGGCTCGCCCACGCCGGACTTCGACGACTACTTCCCGGCGATGAAGCCCTACTTCGACGATCTGGCCGCCGGGACGGCGTAGGCTCGCGACGATCGCCTGTCCACGGCCCCACGGGCGCCCGGTCCCGGCTGTGAGCCGAGGTGACCCCCGCCCGAGAACTGGCGGACGGCCCGGCCGAACGCCGTGGTGTCGTCGCGCGGCGCCTCGTCGGTGGGCGGCTTCGGCCCGCAGGCGCAGGAGGCGGCCAGAAATGTGGTCGTGGGCGGCGTGATGGCTCTACGGAGCGCGGTCACCGTCGCCGTGCTCCACCGGGTCCACCGGGTCCGCCGGGTCCGCCGGGCGTGGTCAGGCGCTCGATCGCGCCGACGACGTGGTCGGCGTGTGGTCGCAGGCGGGGCAGGAGGTCGTCCCAGCGCTCGTCCTCGGCTCCGAGGTAGACGGCTCGCGCGCGGGCGAGCACGGGCCGATGCTCGGCGGGCAGCCGGGCGAGCGCCCAGTCCGCCGCCGCGTCCTTCGACCTGATGACCCCGGTCGCGACGGTCGTCCAGATGCGGGCGAGCGTGAGAAGGACGTTGCGCGTGTCCGACTCGAGGTCCTCCAGGAGCGCGGGCAGCCCCGCGACGATGCCGCGGACAAGGTCCCCGGACGGGACGGGGTCGAGCACCTCGGCGGGCGGCGGCCCGGACAGCGGGGCGTTCCCGAGCTGCACCATCGTGATCAACGGCGCGAGATCGGGACTCGGTGACGGCGACGGCACCTCGCCGCGCTCGTAGTCGTCCCGCAGCCACTCGCCGTACAGGAACGCGCAGGTCGGCGGGTAGCGCCAGGGGCGGACGTCGGACTGCACGACGATCGTCAGCTCGACGGGACGGGCGGGCCCGCGCCGAGCCCTCTCGCCGGAGATCTCGAGCAACTCGCCGACGAGCGCCCTGCGCTCGTCCGGCGTCGGGGGCCTTCGCACGACGACGAGCACGTCGACATCGCTCCACGGCCGCAGACCGCCGAGCACGGCCGACCCGTGCAGGTAGGCCCCGACGACATCCTCGCCGAACACCTCCCGAACCAGGCGCGCGACGTCCTCGGCCTGCGTCACCGGCCCGCACCCCGCGCCACCCCACGCTTGATCACAGCCCGGATTCTAAAGACCCGGCCACCCGGCAGCCACCGAGTTTCCGCAGCTTGATCACGAATGCGCCTCAGCGCCAACCAGCGCGATCCCGACTCATCTCTCCGAGTAGGAGAGCCTGGGACAGGTCACCCGCGCAGCGACTGCCAGATCCGGTCCGGCAGCACCCGCGCGGACTCGGCCAGGTCGATCTCCGGAGCGCCTGCCAGCCACCGTCTGGTCACCTCGGCGACCGGCCCGATCAGGAGCATCTCCACCTGCGCCATCGGCAGGCTCGCGACCGTGCCCTCGTCCATGTGCGGCCGGATCCAGGCGGTCAGCCTTTCCAGGCGCGGCGCCTTGTCCGCCGCGATCCGCTCGGCGTGCGGGCCGAGGTCGATGGCGTACGGCGCCGCGTGGATGAAGCGGGCCTTGTCCGGGTGGTCGGCGGTGAATCCGAGATAGGCGAGCACCGCCCGCCGTACACCGTCACGCGCGCTCGGGGCGTCCGCGACGGCGGCGAGCAGGGTGTCGAGGAGGTCGCCCATGCACCGGCTGTAGAGCGTCGCCGCCAGTCCCTCGAGGCTGCCGAAGTGGTGGTACAGGCTGCCCATGCTCACGCCGCTGCGCGTTGTCATGGCCCTCAGGGTGAAATCGCCGGGGTAGACCTCGAGTGCGGTGTCGAGCAGCCGCCTCATGGTCTCCTCGCTGCGCTTGTGCCTGGTCACCTGGCCGACGTCAGCGCCTCGGCCTCTTCCCACACGCGTCCGGCCAGCTCGCCGTCCTGCGCGGGTCCCTCCAGGGGGACCTCCTCGGTCAGGTGGAAGTACCTGCCCGTGCCCGTGCCGTCGTGGACCAGCCCCACGACGGGGCCCGCGCCCTCCTCGGGAGCGGCCCACCTGCGCTTGACGAGCTTGAGCAGCCACCCGACGGGCCCGCTCCGGTCGCCGAGGCCGGTGCGGATCACGCCGGGGTGCACGGCGTCGATCGTGATGCCCGAGGCCCGCCAGCGCTCGGCGAACAGCGGCACGGTCAGCAGGTTGCACAGCTTGGTATCCGCATATGTCCGCATCTGGTGGAAGTCCGCGCCCACGGCGGTCCTGCCCACCTCGACCCTGCCCTTGACGTAGAGCCCGGCGCTGACCTGCACCACGCGGCCGAGCCTGTCCTCGAGCAGATGGTTGAGCAGGAACGGAGCCAGGTGGTTGACGGCGAAGGACTCCTCAAGACCGTCCTCGGTCAGGGTGCGGCGGCTCGGCCACAGCCCCGCGTTGTGCACCAGCACGTCCACGCGAGGGCATCTGTCGCGCAGTTCGCCTGCCAGCCGCCTGACGGCCGCGATCGTGCCGAGGTCGCCGGTCACGAGCTCCACGTCGCCCCTGATGCCCGCCGCCGCCCGGGCGCCACCCTCGGGATCCCTCGCGACCAGCAGCAACCCCTCGCCGGCCAGCCGCTCGCACACCGCGTACCCGATGCCCCTGTTGCCGCCGGTCACCACCGCCGTGGATGCCATAGTAGAGCATTTTTCTAGAGAATTGATCTAATAACAAGCCGCCCGCGCAGTCCTGTCCGATCGGTCAGAGCTGACCGATCGGACAGCTATTGTGGGGGTATGGCACGTCCTCCCTCCGCCCTACGTGGCCACATCCTTGACTCCGCCCTGCAGCTGTTCGCCACGCAGGGCTACAAGGGCGCGTCGCTGCATGACATCGCCCAGGTGGCGGGCTGCTCGAAGGCGTCCCTGCTGTACCACTTCGTCAGCAAGGAGGCGATCCTCGCCGAACTGCTGACCCCCGCGGGCGAAGGGCTGGCCGCGCTCGACGCCCGGCTGTCCGGTCTGGAAGGCGAGGAGGCGGCCGAGGCGGCCGTCACCGGCTTCGTCGATCTGGCCATGCGCTTCCGGCGCGAGGTCAAAGTGCTGTTCCAGGACATCCCCGTGCTGGCCGGCCACCCCGCGCTGGGCGCCGTGCCCGCCGTCGTGGCCCGCCTGATGGCCGCGATGGTGGAGGGCTCGACCGAGCCGAAGGCCCTGGTCACCGCGTACATGGTCGTCGGCGCCGTCGCCGTCACCTGCGCGGCGGACGTGTCGGTGGGGGACGACGACCTGCGTGCCGAGCTGATCCAGGGCGCTCTGCGCACCCTCGGCCGCCAACCCCGCTGAACTTCGAGAAAGACGTCCACTTTCATGGCTTCTGTGCTGTACCGGCTCGGCCGGTTCTCCTTCCGCCGCCGAGGGCGCGTGCTCGCCGTCTGGCTGCTCGCGCTGGCCCTGCTGGGCGGGGCCGCGGCCGCCTTCATGGGCCCCACCAGCGACAACTTCACGATGCCCGGCACGGAGTCCCAGCGGGCGCTCGACTCCCTGCGCGAGAAGTTCCCGCAGGCGGGTGGCGCGACGGGCACCATCGTCATGGCCGCGCCCGAGGGCGGGAAGCTCGACAAGGCCGCGGTCGCGGCGGTCGTGGGGGAGGCGGGCAGGGTTCCGGGCGTGATCGCCGCCATCGACCCCTTCACGGCAGGGTCGGTCACGCCGGACGGCCGCTACGCGCTGGTCCAGGTCCAGTTCGCCACCGCCGTCGACGAGGTCACCGCCGCCCAGCGCACGGCGTACGAGCAGGTCGGCGCCTCCGCGCGGGGTCTTCGGGTGGAGCACGGCGGCGAGGTCATGAGGGCCGAGGTGGAGATCGGCTCCACCGAGGCGCTCGGTGTTCTGGTCGCCGCCCTGGTGCTCGTCGTCACCTTCGGCTCCCTGGTCGCCGCGGGCATGACGCTGCTCAACGCGCTGATCGGCGTCGCGGCGGGGATGGCGGGGCTGTTCGCCCTCAGCGGCGTGCTGGAGCTGACCGGCACCGCGCCCATCCTCGCGTTGATGCTGGGACTGGCCGTCGGCATCGACTACTCGCTGTTCATCACCTCCCGCTACCGCCAGTACCTCACCGAGGGCATGGCGCAGGAGGAGGCCGCGGGGCGCGCGACCGGGACCGCGGGCTCGGCCGTCGTCTTCGCCGGCGCCACCGTCGTCATCGCTCTGGCCGGCCTCTTCGTGGTCGGCGTTCCCTTCCTGACCGTGATGGGCCTGGCCGCGGCCGGCACCGTCGCGCTGGCCGTCCTGGTCGCCCTCACCCTGCTCCCCGCCATGCTGGGCTTCGCGGGCTCCCGTGTCCTGCCCCGCAGGCAGCGCGGCGGACAGGCGCACAACCGGGGTCGCGAGGGATTCGGCTTCCGCTGGGGCAGGATCGTCACCCGGCTGCGCGTTCCGATCCTGCTGGCCGGTGTCGTGGGGCTCGGCGCGCTGACCCTGCCCGCCCAGGACATGCGTCTGGCACTGCCCGACGCGGGCACCGCCGCCCCTGGCTCGCCGGCCCGCGAGGCCTACGACCTGATCAGCGAGGGCTTCGGACCCGGCTTCAACGGACGGCTGATCGCCGCCGTCACCGGCGACACCGCTGCGGCCACCGGCGCGGCCGCCACCCAGGCCGCGCAGCTGATCGACGCCACGGACGGGGTGCTGCACGTCTCCCGGCCGCAGCCGAACCCGCAGGGCACCACCGTGCTGATGACCGTCATCCCCGAGGCTGGTCCCGCCGACGCCGCCACCGAGCAGGCCGTCCACGCCATCAGGGAGCGCGTGGCGGGCATCAGGGGCGCCGACATCGCCCTGACCGGCGCCACCGCCATCGGCATCGACGTGTCGGCGAAGCTCGCCGCGGCGATGCCCGTCTACCTGGTGCTCGTCGCCGGGCTGTCGATCCTGCTGCTCATGCTGGTCTTCCGCTCCCTGCTGGTGCCGATCAAGGCGGCGCTGGGCTTCCTGCTCACCGTCGGCGCCACGTTCGGCATCACCGTGGCCATCTTCCAGCAGGGCCATCTGGCCGGCCTGTTCGGCGTCGACGTGCCGGGACCGCTGGTGAGCTTCCTGCCGATCCTGCTCATCGGCATCCTGTTCGGTCTCGCCATGGACTACGAGGTCTTTCTCGTCTCCCGCATGCGCGAGGACTTCGTCCACGGCGACAGCCCGCAGCAGGCCACCGTCAACGGCCTGGGCCACAACGCCCGTGTCGTCACCGCCGCCGCGCTGATCATGACGGCGGTCTTCGGAGGGTTCGTGTTCATGGACGACCCGATCATCAAGTCCATCGGCTTCGCGCTGGCCGTCGGCGTGCTCGTCGACGCGTTCGTCGTCCGGCTGACCCTGGTGCCGGCCGTGATGTCCTTCCTCGGCCGCGCGGCCTGGTGGCTGCCCCGCCCCATCGACCGCATCCTGCCCGATCTCGACATCGAGGGAGAGAGCCTGACCAGGAACCTGAGCGCCGACCGGCTCGACGACGCCAGGGACCCCCTCAAGGTAGCGTGAGGGGACGTAAACAACCGGCACAGAGACCGCCTGTCCGGACGCGGCGATCCTTTGCCGCCGTCGCCGCCGTTCCAAGCTCTCCCTCGGCGAGGTACGCATTGTGTCCACACTCCGGCAAACCGCGATAACCGCCTGACAGGCGCGGGCAATTCCCTCGGAGAACCACACAAGGGGGAGTTGCACGTGATCACGCAGGAGCAGATCCAGACGGTCATCGGGCGGACGGTCTTCGACCGCGACGGGGCCAAGGTGGGCGAGGTGAAGAACGTCTACCTCGACGACCACACCAATGAGCCCGAGTGGCTGACTGTCAGGACCGGGCTGTTCGGCATGCACGAGTCCTTCGTCCCGCTGCGCACCGCGCGGGTGGACGGTGATCGGGTCGACGTCACCTACGACAAGGCCATGATCAAGGGCGCGCCGCGCGTCGACGTCGAGTCCGGCGGCCACCTCTCGCTGGACGAGGAGCGCGAGCTCTACCGCTACTACGGGCTCGACTGGAGCGCGGCATCGGGCAGGCAGAGCGGAGACGGCCGCGGCCCGGTCCCCGGTCAGGGCGCAGGCAGGAAGACCGGACGGTCCGGCGACACAGGGACCTCCGGCGCCGGCCTTCCCACCCAGGCGGGCAGGTCCGACGAGGCGATGACACGCTCGGAGGAGCACCTGCGCGTCGGCAAGGAGCGTCGCGAGAGCGGGAGGGCGCGGCTGCGCAAGTACGTGGTGACCGAGACCGAGCAGGTGACCGTACCGGTCACCCGCGAGGAGGTACGGCTGGAGCGGGAGCCGATCACCGACGCCAACAGGGACGCCGCGATGCGCGGAAAGGACATCTCCGAGGCCGAGTACGACGAGACCCTCTACGAGGAGCGCGCTGTCGTGGACACCGAGGCCGTCCCCGTCGAGCGGGTGCGGCTGGCCAAGGAGCAGGTGACCGACCAGGAGACCGTCTCGGGCCAGGTGCGCAGGGAGCGCGTGGAGACCGACGGCGACGTGCGTGACGAGCGCGAGCGCCGAGGCCGCCGCTGACGGCGACGCCGCCGAAGAGGGTGCCCCGGCCGGGGCGCTCGACGGTCCGGCTCAGGCCGGCCACATGACGGCACGCGAGGCGAGGAGCGGTGCCTGAGGCAACCGGCGTTCCAGCTGCGTGACGACGTGCTCGGCGTGTTCGGCGTGTTCGGCGATCCCGCGCTCACCGGCAAGCCCGCCGGCGCCGACCTGTTCCTCGGCAAGCAGACCTATCTGCTGGCCGAGGCCAGGCGGCGCACAGGGGGTCACGGCCACACGCCGGTGGACGACGTGCGCGACGAGGCCGAGGTCGCGGCGGCGCGGGAGCTGATCGTCGCGTGCGGCGCCCTGGAGGCCGTGGAGCGGCGCATCGACCTGCTGACCAGGAAGGCGACGGCGGCGCTGGAGAGGGCGGGACTGCCGGAGGAGGCCTCGGCGGCGCTGGCGGAGCTGGCCCGCCAGGTCACGGACAGGAGAGCTTGATGGACGTGGTGATCGGGGCGGGGCTGGCCGGCCTGTCCGCGGCGGTTCACCTGGCCGCGGCCGGACGCGAGGTGACCGTGATCGAGGCGCGGAAGGAGCCCGGCGGCTGCTGCGGCACGGCGGAGCTCGGCCCTCACCGTTTCGACACCGGGCCCTCGGTGCTGACCATGCCGGGGGTCCTGGCCGAGATCTTCGGCGCAGCGGGGGAGGAGCTGGAGGCCTGGCTGCCGCTGCGGCGGCTGGACCCCGCCTATCGCCTGTTGTTCGCCGACGGCTCCCGCCTGGACGTGACGCCCGAGGCCGAAGCGATGGTCAGGCAGGTGCGCGAGCTGTGCGGTCCGGCCGAGGCCGAGCGGTACCGCCGCTTCCGCGCGCTGCTGGGCCGGATGTTCGAGGCGGAGTGGCCCGCGTTCATCGACGCCGACATGACCCGCCTGCGGGCCATGGCCAAGCCACTGGCGCTGGCCCGGCTCGCGGCGATGGGCGGCTTCCGCCGTCTCGACCGGCTGGTGGCCGCACACCTGACCGACGATCGGCTCATCAGGGCGCACACCTTCCAGGCGCTCTACGCGGGCCTGTCGCCGCGGCGGGCGCTGGGCATCTACGCGGTGATCTCGCACATGGACACCGTGGGCGGCGTCTACTTCCCCCGCGCAGGAGGGATGCACGCGATCCCGCTCGCCCTGGCCGCGCTGGCGGAGAAGCTTGGGACCACCTTCAGGTACGGCACGCGAGCCATCCGGGTGCGGACCGACTCCGACGGTGTCACCGCGGTGCTCCTGGACAGCGGCGAACGGCTCGCCGCCCGCACCGTCGTGGTCGCCTGCGACCTGGTGAACGCGCATGCGGGGCTGCTCCCGAAGGCCGCTGCCGACTGGCGGCTGCGCCGTCCGCGCTTCTCGCCCTCGTGCGTCGTGCTGCACATCGGGCTGGAGCGACCTCTCACCGGCCAGGCACACCACACGCTGCACTTCGGGAAGCAGTGGGCGTCCATCTTCACCGCCCTGGAGGCGGGCAGGCCCCAGCCGGACCCCAGCATCCTGGTCACCCACCCCACGCCTGACACCCTGACCGTGCTGGAACCCGCGCCCAATCTGCTGGGTCACGGCTGGGAGGGACTGGCGGACCGCACGCTGGCCCGCCTGACCGATCTGGGCTACGGCGATCTGTCGACACGACCGCGTCTGACCTGGGACCCACGCCGATGGGCGGCGGAGGGACACTCCGCGGGCACCCCCTTCGCGCTGGACCACCGCTTCACCCAGACCGCGTGGTTGCGCCCCTCGGGCGTCGCCCGCCGCATCCCCGGGCTGCACTTCGCGGGGATGCACACCGCGCCGGGCGTCGGCGTCCCACCCGTGCTGATCTCCGGGCGGCTGGCCGCCCTGCGCATCCTGGAGGCCGCCCGATGAGCAGCCTGACCGCGAGCTACGAACGGTGCCGCCGGCTGCACGCCCGATACGGCCGCTCCTACTACCTCGCGACGCTGCTGCTTCCCTCGTGGAAGCGGCGCCACGTCCACGCCCTGTACGGTTTCGCCCGCTACGCCGACGAGATCGTCGACTCCTTCGAGATGCGCTCGGACAGGGCGGAGGCGCTCGACGCCCTGTCGGCCCGTCTGAGCGCGGCCCTGTCGGGCGCGCCCGTCGAGGATCCGGTGCTGCCCGCCCTGGCCCACACCGTGCGCTCGTTCGGCATCGACCAGCGTGAGCTGGCCGCCTTCCTGCGTTCGATGCGCGCGGACCTCACGGTGACCCGCTACGCCACCTACGACGAGCTGCTGGAGTACATGGAGGGCTCGGCGGCGGTCATCGGCACCATGATGCTGCCGATCCTTGAGCCGCTGCCCGGCGCCGAGGCGGCGGCCAGGGAGCCGGCGCGCCAGCTCGGCCTCGCCTTCCAGCTCACCAACTTCCTCCGCGACGTCACCGAGGACCTCGACAGAGGGCGCATCTACCTGCCGGCGGCCGACCTGTCCGCGTTCGGTGTCGCCGAGGAGGACCTGCGCGGGCACACGGTCACCCCCGCCGTACGGCGGCTGCTGGCCTTCGAGGCCGAACGCGCCCACCGCCACTACCGCCTGGCCCTGGAGGGCGTCGACCTGCTCACGCCCTCCTCGCGGCCCTGCGTGCGGGCCGCCTACCACCTGTACGGTGGCATCCTCGCCGAGATCGAACGCGCCGGGTTCGAGGTGCTGGGGCGGCGGGCGCGGGTGCCGCGGCGGCGCAAGCTGGCCATCTTCACCCGCCACCTGCTGGCCGCGTCGAGCGCGGGCAGGCAGGAACGGCGCGTCAGCGTGGAGCTGCCATGAGCGCCGCTCCTGTCGTCCTCGACGCCATGGGTGGTGATCACGGCCCGTCCGAGATCGTCAGGGGCGCGGTGGCCGCATGGCGGACGCACGGCGTGCCCGTCGTGCTGGTCGGCCGCGAACGCGAGGTACGCGAGGAGCTGGAACGGCACGACGCCACCGAGATCCCCGTAGTCCACGCCGACGAGGCGGTTCCCATGTCCGAGCGTGGCGCGCCGGCCACGGCCGGCGCTTCGACGAGCCTGGCCGTGGGCTGCGAGCTGGTACGGCGCGGCGAGGGCGCGGCGTTCGTCTCGGCGGGCTCCACCGGCGCGGTGGTCTCCTGCGCGGTCCGCCTGATCGGCAGGGCCGAAGGGGTGCTGCGCCCGGCGCTGGCGGTGGCGCTGCCGACGCTGCCAGGCGGTTCGACCGTCCTCGTCGACGCGGGCGCCACCGCCGATCCGACTCCGGAGATGGTCGCCCAGTTCGGCGTTCTCGGCACTACCTACGCCCGCCTGGTGTTCGGCGTGCCCGATCCGCTGGTGGGGCTGCTGTCGATCGGATCGGAGCCGGACAAGGGCAACCGGCTGATCAGGGGCGCGGGCCGGCTGCTCCACGAGCTGCCGGTGCGCTTCCACGGCAACGTCGAGGGACACGACGTGCTCGCAGGGCGCGTCGACGTGATCGTCACCGACGGGTTCACCGGCAACATCGTGCTGAAGAGCGTCGAGGGATGCGTGCGGACCGCCCTGTCCATGACGGCCGCGGCAGGGATCGCCGCGCCCGAGGACCTCGCGGTGGTGGCCCGTCGCTACGACCCCGAGACTCACGGCGGCGCCGCGCTGCTGGGCCTGCGGGGAACGCTGATCGTCGCGCACGGCTCCTCGGGAGCGGCGACGATCGCCCGCGCCTGCCAGGTGGCACGCGATCTGGCAGGCGGCCGGCCGAGGACGACGCCGTGAACGGGTCAGGCCAACGGGTCGGCGCCGTTCCAGCTGCCCTGGCTGGCATAGGGGATGAAGCGGGCGAACAGCTCCTCGGCGTACCAGTCCTCGGACCGTACCCGGTCGATCACCGTCCGGTGCGCGGCGTCCCCGTAGGCGAAGCCGTTCACCTCGTCCGCGCCGCGCCACAAGGAGAAGGTGGCCTGGCGTGCCAGTGGCCACTCGCCGACTCCGACGGAGGCCAGACATCCGCGCTGCTCCGCCAGGAGGCGGTCCACCCCGGGGACCGAGCGGTAGAAGGCGGCCAGCCTGGCCGGCCTGATCGACGCCCTGGTGAGCACGGCCACAGGGCCTTCCTGCGCTCCGCGCGGGGGCCTGGCCGTCCCTGCGAAGGGGTCTTGGCCGCCCCACCGCCCGCGCCAGGCCAGGGGCGCCAGCCGTACGTGCCAGGACTCCCGCGCCTGGCCGCGCCACCGCTCGGCGATGGGGGAGCGGCACAGGAACGCCTCCAGCGCGGCCTCCTCGCGCCACACCGCGAACAGCGCCCAGCGGCGCAGGTCCGCGCCGAGGCTCATGGACGCCGCCCGGCCGGTGCCGAGCAGGCGGTGGAACAGCAGACCGCCGGTGCGCCGCAGCAGCGGCCGGTCGAAGGCCACGTAGCGCATGGCGCTCAGGTCCGCATACCTGACAAGGTGGAATGAAGCGATGCCCGCCTGGTTCGCCGCTGTCATCGGTGGTTACCTTCTCGGCTCGATCCCCGTCGCGGTCCTCGTGGCGCGTGCGCACGGCTTCGACCCGCGCGAGGTCGGCGACCGCAATCCCGGCTTCTGGAACATGAAGGAACAGCTGGGCTGGCGCGCCGCGGCACCGGTGTTCGCCGGTGACGCGCTGAAGGGGACCCTGGCGGCATCGGTCGGCCTGTGGGCGGGCGCTCTGTGGGCGGGCGGCGGCTGGGGTCCGGTGTACGCGGCGGTGGCGGCGGCGATGGCCGGCCACGCGTGGCCCGTGTTCGCGCGCATGGGCGGAGGACGCTCGATTCTCACCTTCGCAGGCGGGTTCGCGGTGATCTGCTGGCCCGCCTTCCTGCTCGGCGTGGCGGTGCTGGCCATCGTCGGACTCCTGACCAGGTCGTTCGCGAAGGGGGCGCGCGCAGGGGTCTTCGGCCTGCCTCTGCTGCAGCTGATCTTCACCCCGGTGGAGCAGGTGGCGGCCACGGGCGCGCTGATGTGCCTCATCGGGCTGCGCTTCGGTCAGGCGGCGCTGGCCGAGCGCCGGAGATGAGCCGCGGGTAGGTCCTGCCGCGCCAGGTCCGCACCGGCCGCAGGGTGCCCTGCGTCAGGCGTACGGCGGTCGCGAGGTCGAGCAAGGGCGACAGCGCAAGCCCTGGGCCGGGACGGACATAGCTGCCCCGCAACGCGCAGGTCAGCAGCAGGCGCATCGCCAGCAGGCCCAGGTCCAGCCTGGTGGGACGGCCGGTCAGCAGCCGCAGCACGGGCAGCGCCGTCGTCAGCCACACCACGCTCAGGTCCGCCGCCTTCCACGCGGGGCCGGTCACGTCGGCCAGCGGAAGCGAGCGGCCCCACTCCCGCCACACCTCGCCGAACGACTCGTGCATGTCCACGTGGAGCAGGTCTCCCGCGTCGAGCAAGGCCGTCCGCCAGCCGTCGGCCGCCAGCGTCCTGGCCAGCGCGACGTCGTCGGTCATGTGGCCGCGCACGCGGCTGAAGGCGTCCGCCTCGAGCATCGGGGCCCGGCGGAAGGCCATGCACTGGCCGTTGGCCAGGGCCCGCCGGGGTGAGGGCGGGCAGGCCGGGCCGATCGGGCCGAAGCGGTAGACCAGGGTGGCCAGGAAGGAGGCGTGCAACGCCTGCTCGGCCGTACCGTCGCAGACGAACCTGGGCCCGGCCGAGACGAGATCGAACTCGTCCAGAGCCGCGACCAGCGCGCCGAACAGGCCGGGCCTGGGCCTGGCGTCGGCGTCCAGCGTGACTATCACCTGGCCGCCCGCCGCGGCCAGGCCCTGCCGCAGCGCCCATTGCTTGCCCACCCAGCCAGGGGGGAGCGGCTCCCCCTTGACGACCTTCGCGCCCAGCCCCGCCGCCACGCGTGCGGTCGCGTCGGTGGACTCGTCATCCACCACGATCACCTCGGCGACGGCGGGGTCGGCCAGCGCGACGCTCAGGCAGGGCGCGATGCGAAGCTCCTCGTTCCTCGCCGGCACGACGACCGAGACCGCGCCCGTGACCTGGTGCACGGGAGCAAGCGGCGGTCTGCGCCGCCGTCCCCTGGCCAGCCTGGCGCCCACGGTGACGGCGGCGGCGGCCTGGGCGAGGCCGAGCGCGGTGGTCCACTTCACGAGGTGGCCTTTCCGACGGGGAAGTCTCGGTTGACGAGGTCGGCGACGATCCTGCCGCCCATCGCGACCAGCGGCAGCCCGCCGCCAGGGTGGACCGAGCCGCCGACCAGGTACAGGCCGCGCCTCGGCCCCCTGTTGCCGGGGCGGCGGAAGGGGGCCAGCGGGCCTGAGTAGGCGCCGCCGTAGATGGCCCCGCCCCACGCGCCGTACCGCTCCCGCAGGTCGGCAGGGGTGAACAGGTCCACGAACCGGAGCCGGCCCGACAGGTCGTGGCCTCGCTCTGCCAGCCGCTCCAGCACCAGGTCTCGATAGGCCTGTGGCGAGAGCGGCCAGCGGGAGGGGTCACGGGCGGGAACGTTGACCAGCATCGTCCAGGCCTCCGCGCCCTCAGGGGCCTGGGAGGGGTCGTCCACCGAGGCGCAGCCGACGTAGACGGTGGGGTCCCGCGGCGGCCTGCGGTGCTCGAAGAGGTCACCGAACTCGGCTCGGTAGTCGGCCGAGAACAGGATCGAGTGATGGGCGAGCCCTTCGGTGCGGCCCTCCACCCCGGCCAGCAGCAGGAAGGCCGACGACGAAGGCCCGAGCGCGGCGATGCGCCGCAGCCTGCGCCGATCAGGGAGCAGGTGCCCGTACAGCTCGGCCGCGTCGGTGTTGACGATCACCACCTCGCAGCCGACCTCGCCGCCGTCGGCGAGCCGTACCGCCCTGACCCGCCCTCCGCCGGCCACCACCTCGCAGACCCGTGCCGAGAGGCGCACCTCCACCTGAGCCTCCTCCAGCAGCCTGGCCAGGTCGTCGGCGAGGGTCGGCAGCCCGCCTGGGACGTACCAGCCGCCATGGTCGTGTTCGATGGCCGGGATGCAGCCGAGCGCGGCCGGCGCCCGGTAGGGGTTGGAGCCGGCGTAGGTGGCGTAGCGGGCGACGTACTGCCGCAGGCGGCGATCGGTGAAGGCGCGGCGCGCGAGCCCCGCGAGCGTACGGCCGGGCGCCACCGCCGTCAGGTCCGACAGTCGCGCCTCCGACGGCGGCCTGGTCAGCGGTCCCGCGAAGAAGGTGCGGGTCGATGCCTCCAGGCAGCCACGCGCCCAGGCGTGGAAGGCCCGCCAGCGCGCGCCCTGGCCCGGCGCCAGCCGCTCCACCTCCGCCGCCATCCGCTCAGGATCGCGATGGGCGCTCAGCCGCGAGCCGTCGGCGAACCGGTAGCGGCACAGCTCTCTCAACTCCACCAGCTCCCGCCGCACGCCCAGCTCGCGGAAGACACCGGGCAGGGTGAGGAGGGAGGGCCCGAGGGAGAAGGTGAAACCGTCGCGCCGATGCTCGGCGAGCTTGCCCCCCAGCCGAGGCAGCTGCTCGAACAGCCGCACCTCGTGGCCCGACCTGGCCAGGAGCAGGGCGCTCACCATGCCGCCCACCCCGCCGCCGATCACGCTCACCTCTGCCATCGACGCCTCCACGCCAGCACGGCGAACGCCCCCATGGCCATCCCTCCGCACGCCGCCACGAGTGGGTCGGGCGGCTGGAACACCAGCGCGAAGCCGAGAGTCTCCATGACCGCCATCACCGTGTACACCGTCACCAGCCCCGTGTCGCCTGCCGTGTCACGCGCGAGGGCGTGGATCAGCGCCATCATCAGGAACGAGACCACCAGCCAGCCCGCGAAGTTGGTGAGCGGGACACCGCGGTAGGGGCCGTCGTGCTCCCATGCCCACAGACCTAGCCTGATCATCTGCGGGTCCAGGAAGAGGTCCCACGCGGTCAGCGCCACCGCCCCGAGTCCGATGCGGGTCAGACCGGTTCCTCGTGCGACCGCGTACGCGGCCAGCCCCATGCCCGCCCAGGCCAGCGGCACGATCACCGGCACCCCGAACAGCTGGGGCTGCAGGACGGCGGTGTAGGCGTAGTCGCCGAACGGCACGCCTGTGGTGACACCGAGCAGTTCGGACCCGTAGCCCAGCGCCGCCGCCGAGGCGAAGGCCGAGACCGCCCGCCGCAGGCCGCAGGCCGCCGCCGCGAAGGCGACCGACGACAGGGCGAGCAGGATGACGACCAGGCTGGTCAGGCCGATCGGCCTAGGCTGCAGCCCGGTGGCCACCTGGGCGGCGACCATCGCGGACAGCAGCAGCGCACCGGCGACGGAGCCGGTACGTCGTCGCGTGAGGACATCGGTCACAGCTCTTCCTTCGAGCGAGGACGTCGATCAGATGCATCCGTCTGGCTCAGGCCTCGTCCTGACGCTGCCGTGCTCCTTGCCGAGCGGAGAATCCAGCATGCGTCGCGAGTCCGTCGTGGTGGAAGCGGACGCGCGGGGGCGCCACCGGATCCCGCTGAGCGGGGGCTGCCATGCAACCGCTTTTGTCCCTTATGCGAATATGCAGGAAGGGGGAATGTGGTATGGGGCAGTCCGACAGGCGGCTGAACGAGTTTCTCGACGCGCTCGACGCGCGGCTGCCCTACGTGCGCTACCAGGTCCGCAGGTTCCCTGAGGGAGAGGACTTCCTCCAGCTCAACGTGCCGGGCACCGCGCGCGCGACGGTGTTCATCCAGGACGGCGAGTGGATCTGCCTCAGCGAGACAGCGTCGGATGTGACCCTGCAGCGCGCCCTGGGCTCGGTGAACGAGCAGCCGCAGGCCGTCGTCGAGCGCCTCTCCTTCCCCGCACGCGCCTCGAAGCCGCGCTCCCGGCGGGCGCGGGTCCTCCGCGCCGGGGGACTCGGCCTGGCCGCGGCGCTGGGAGCCGCCGTGCTCGCCGCCGTCGTGCTGGCCGTCCTCGTGCTCGGCAACGGCTACGGCTACGGCTCGGACACGGTTCGCGCGACGATCAACGCGCTGGCGGCCGTGTGCGGCGCGGCTGTGGGCGTCTGGGTCGTCCGGCGCTCGTGGCGCGTTTCGGGAGACGGACAGACAGGGGACAGACCGGATGGAAAGGAAGAGGGCCAGGAATGAGCGACATGACGGCTGTTCCCAAGGCCATCGCGGGTCCTTCGAAGTTTCTGGATGATCGCATCGGCGCGGGCACCTTCCTCAAGCGGAACCTGCGCAAGATCTTTCCCGACCACTGGTCGTTCCTGCTGGGTGAGATCGCGCTCTACTCCTTCATCATCCTGCTGCTGAGCGGGACGTTCCTGACGTT